>JAIUOE010000010.1 GCA_020161395.1 Bacteroidota bacterium | reverse complement strand
AAAATAAATATTCCTCTTAACTACCATATATTACAATAGGTTAGAACATATTTAGGCTAAACTGATTTGGTCAATTTTCAGGCGAAAAGAAGAGTCAGACTCTTCTAGAATTTAACGTAAGGCGAGGGATCAATAAAACGGGGATCATAAGTAGGAGCCAACTTGAGGAAAAGACTCTTTTTGATAAATCTGAGAATACAATAAAAAAGGCTGCCCCTTTTGAGACAGCCTCTTTAGTGTTTTTCCACTCTCTTTTCACTCTACCGGTTTCATCGACGCATCGTGAATTTCCATTACCCGCTTATGTAGTGTTTCATTTCCGGTAACTATTACATCTCCCTTCGAATTCAGATGTAATTCATTGCCGCTCCAGTCGGTTATTGATGCACCGGCACCTTTTAATATCGGCACCAAAGCAGCCCAGTCGTGAAGTTTGAGCCCGCGTTCGATCACGATATCTACATAACCCGAAGCACAAAGCCCGTACTGGTAGGCATCACCACCAAAACTGGTAATGTGTACACTTTTCTGTAAATCTTCAAAAAATCTTTGATGAGCAGGCTCAACAAACATCCCCGGAGATGTAGTACTGAACTTCGCTTTTGATAAATCTGCAAGGGCTGATGATCTGACAGGTTCACCGTTAAGAATTGTTGTGTTTCCGCTGACCCCGATCCATCTCTCTTTTGTCACAGGTTGATCAATGATTCCGATGAGCGGTACTCCGTCTTTCATCAGTGCAATCAAGGTGGCGAACACAGGTTTACCACAACTGAAGGCAATAGTCCCGTCAATCGGGTCGATTACCCATGTGTACCCGTTTTTACTCTCCTTAATCCCAAACTCTTCGCCGATAATCCCTGAGTCGGCATCTTCAAATTCAATTTCTTCTCTAAGCCGCATCTCCACTTCCTTGTCAGCAATAGTAACAATCGGAGATGCCGATTTCTTATACTCTGACTTGATATCACCCCGGAAGTAGTGACTGATTATCGCTCCTGAAATGTCGGCAAGATGTTCGGCAAAAAGGACATATCCAAAATAACTTTTCATTATTTATCCCAGTTCGTTTTTATTGTTGCAGGTCCGTACCAGGGGTGAATCTCGTATTTGAGTCGTCCCGCAGCGATTGCAGGATCCTGCTTTAGATTTTCGATTACTTCTTCCTCTGTTTTTGCGTCCATGATAAAGATTCCCCTCCAGTCACCGTTGTCAAGGAATGGACCCGCAATTCGAAGAACTCCAAGATCTGCCATCCGGTTAATGTTTGCCATGTGACCTTCGTTCAACCGTTTCACTTCTGCTGTATCCTGATTGCGGTTTTCACCCCTTGAGAGCATCACAAAGTACCATTTCTTCATTTTTTCTTCAATTGGCTTTTCCTGTGAATAGGAATTTGCAGACAATACAATCAGTAATGCAAACAGAACAAAGATTTTTTTCATGGAAAGTTTCTCCGATTTTTTGATTTGTCAAACCGCTAATTTAAGGAAAAATATTTCATCCCGGCAACCCGTTAAAAATGGATGATAAATCCGCTAAAAGTGTGTCCAGTTCATCTCGTGTCGTGACGAGAAATTTGTGTTTAAAGTCTGAATCTGAAAACAAATCAAGCTGCTTTCCCTTTAGCTCTGCATGATATTTAGCTTCTATCAGAACTTTTTTTTCCAACAAAAAGTCTATTTCATACCTGTCAACAAAATAGTAACAGGGATGGTATTTTTTAATCCTGTTATATACATAATTTTCAAAAAGACTTCCTTTATCCCTGAACCCTGTGAAGAGGTTTCTTAAACCCAAATCCATGGAGTAGATTTTCTGTGGCGACAAAATTACCTGGTTGGTCTTTCCACATCGAGGGACTGAAGAGACCAGGAATGTCTCCTCAAAATAAGTCAAAAATCTCTTTACAGTATCGGGAGAAACACTCAGGATATTTGCAACCTTGTTCATGCTGAGCGATTTTCCTGATCTCTCCATTAAAAGCACAAACATATCCTTCAATGTGGCTGTATTCTTGACATTGTGAAGGGCAGAGATATCTTTCATGATGATATCGTCAACCAGGTTTTTAAGGTATTCAAAATCTCCCGTTTTTACAAATTCAGGAATGCCTCCTGTCTCGAGATATTCCTCAAAATATACTTCAGAGAGGTGGGAATCCACTTTTTTCAACTCGATCCCCTTGAACACCAGGTACTCTTCAAATGAAAGAGGATCAACCTGAATTATCCTGTTTCTGCCTGTAAGGTAAGGTTTTTTAGCACGGAGCAATGACGCACTTGATGAAGAAGCAAATATTTTTACATTCTGACTGTCAAAAATATTCTTGAGCTGTATTTCGTAATCAGGAAACCAGGTGACCTCATCGAGGAAGAGGTAAACCCTTTCATCAAATTTCTTTTTGAAAATCTTCCGGTATTCATCAATGAGATCCGGAAGGTTCCTTCCTCCCAGTAAATAGTCATCCAAAGAGAGGTAAAAGATTGATGTCGAGCCGATCCCCTTCTCCTCAATCATTGATTTGATGAGCATTTTCAGAAGTGTGGTCTTTCCGACTCTCCTGAGTCCGCTCACAAAGGTAACTTCTGATCTGTCAATGCAATCTTTTAATTGCGAAAGAGCCTGCTCCCTCAAGAAAAGGGATTCGAGACGGTACTCTCCTTCCCACCAGGGATTATATCTGTAAAACAGTTGTTCCATTTTTTTATCTCCTCCCTGCAAATATACGATACCATCGGATAGTTTACAAACTTTCTATACGATACCATCGGATAGTTTACAAGCTTTTTATACGATACCATCGGATAGTGACCGGGAAAACATTAAAAAAGGGGTTATCGACCGGAAAAATATTCCAATTGATAACCCCTGAAAGGTTTACCGTTTGGTCACAGGTTCCGTTTTTAGCAGACCCGTACCGGTTTTAGATTTCTATATCTGCAAAATTGTCCATGATTCTGTTGGTTCTCATATAAACAATCTTGTCGATTGCAGCATCAGCCTGAAGCTTCATCTGATCCTGAACTGCATATCTTCTCCATGTGATGGCTCTTTCGGCTTTTTCGTTGTCACCGATGATCCACATGTTTGGAGTTTTCTTTGTAACAGCTTTTCTGATTTTCTTGTTGAAGGAATCATCACTCAGATCGATATCAGCGCGGATCCCTTTTTCAATCATCGACTGTTTCAGTTCATTTGCATAATCGACCACACCCTCATTCACAGGAATAAGCATAACCTGAGTCGGTGCCATCCATGTCGGGAATGCACCACCCCAGAATTCGATAAGGAATGAAATCATTCTTTCGTGAGTTGAGAGCGGAGCTCTGTGTAGAATATACGGCTGTTTCATTGTTCCATCTTTGGCGGAATACCAAAGGTCGAACCTCTTTGCCATCACGAAATCGAACTGACAGGTAGACACAGTCTCCTCTCTGCCGAGAAGATTTTTAATCTGAATGTCAACCTTTGGTCCGTAAAATGCCGCTTCACCCGCTTCCTCGATGAATTCAATATTGTTTTCTGTAAGTATCTCTCTAACAATATTTTCACTGGTAATCCACTCTTCTTCATCCTTCACATACTTGTCGCTTGCCGGATCGTGAAGCGAGAGCCTTACTCTGAAATTACCGAGTCGCAGGTAGTCATAGTAATACTTGTACATATTGATAACCGCCGCAAATTCTTCCTTCACCTGATCATACTCACAATAGATATGTGCATCATTCAGACACATTGCACGGACTCGAAGTAAGCCCGAGAGCGATCCGTGTTTTTCGTAGCGGAACATGTCACCATATTCAGAGAGACGATAAGGGAGCTCACGGTAGCTTCTTGGTCTGAAACCATAGATCTTGTGATGATGCGGGCAGTTCATCGGACGCAGATAATATTCTGTGTTTTCATCGAGCACCATTGGCGGGAACATCGACTCGGCATAATATGGCAAGTGTCCCGATCTGTAATAGAGATTTGATTTGCTCAGGGATGGAGTTGCGACATGGTGATAACCGGCTTTTTGTTCGACTTCCTTTGCCCATGCTTCAAGTTCACCTCTGATTATGGCACCGTTTGGCAGCCAGAGAGGGAGTCCGGTACCCACTTCATCGTCGATCATGAAAATCTCGAGCTCATGTCCGAGTTTTCTGTGATCCCTTTGCATGGCGAGCTCACGGCGTCTGATGTAGTCTTTCACTTCTTCTTCGGTCTCGAAAGCTATACCGTAAATTCTGGTGAGCATCGGTCTTTTTTCATCGCCACGCCAGTAGCTGCCTGAGACTCTGTCGAGTTTAAAACATTTTGGAGGTATTTCTCCGGTGTTCGAGACATGCGGACCTTCGCACATATCGACAAACGAGCCATTTTTATAAAAACTTAACTGCCCGTTTTCAGCTTGACCTGATTCAACGAGTTCTTTGGCATATTCCACTTTGTAATTCTGCCCCATCTCCTCGAGCATCTTTATTGAATCGTCGAGGGAGAGATAGGAAATGCCAAACTCCTGCTTTTGGTTGATGATTTTGTACATCGATTTCTCGATCCTCTTAAAATCTTCCGATGACACTTTTTCATCACCAAAGTCAAAATCGTAATAAAATCCAAAATCGACAGGAGGTCCAAATCCCATTTTTGCTTTAGGGAAGTGCTCCAATACTGCTTGCGCCATAATATGTGCAAGTGAATGCCTTATCTTATACAGCTTATCAGCTTCTTTCATCTCTTTCACTAATTTTTTTATATATAACCTTTAAATTTACTCATTTTATCAGTAACGAATATAAAGAGCAAAAAAAATCACCCGTGACCTTTGCCACGGGTGATCAGAAAAAACAGGAAAATGGTATGAAATCTTACTTGTAAATTTCGGCAAGTTTCTTTTCAAGTCCGCCGTCTCTTAAGGTTTCCTCATTCGCAATGATTTTCCCTTCGGGTGAAACCAGAAGCATTTTGGGAATGAACTCCACATTGTAGAGAGTCCCAATGTTTTCTGCATCTGCATCACTAAGGAGGGCATGCAACCAGGGCATGGGATTTGTTTTTCTCAGATTTTTGAAGTCCTCTTCGGGTGAACCAAATGCAAGACTGATGATCTCGAAACCTTTAGCCTTGTATTTTGAGTATGCTTTTTCGATTGCCGGAATCTCAGCGAGGCAGGGCATGCACCATGTACCCCAGAAGTCGATCAGAAAATATTTGCCTGAAAGCTGTTTTGGTGAGAAATCTTTGCCATCAATCATCTTGACCGTGAAATCAAGAAGTTTTTGCTCACCCATCGGTACAGGGGGCTTCAAGTCATTTATTGCATACGCATATTTCTCATCAGTAACGGTTTTCTTAAATTTCTCGTAAAACTCTTTATATTTCTCTGCGGAAACGATTCCGGGCTTCTCTTTGAAATAATATAAAATGTATGATTTAACATCATCACCGTGATAATCGAACATCTTTTCGAGATATTTTACTTGCTGTTCTTTCTCCATCGACTCAATAATATCACGATTTCCATAAAAGCTCCTGCTCCAGCCTGCATTTTCGGGAGTTATCGCTGCCATCACTTCATCAATGTTTTCTAAAACCGGGTAGTCCGGCTGAGTATTAAATTCATACAATTTCATTGCTGCAAAATCACGGGCAATCTTGTTCTTCGAATTTTTGAAGAGATCAAAATAATAGTCGAAAAGTCTTTTATTGTCTTCTCTGAACTCTATACTTTGTTTGTCCGCAGCCATATATATGGTCTTCAAATCGGCAGGATCACTGATAAATTTAATCTCAGACGAGTTGTAACCTGTTACTTTGGGAAGTGTCGCCGGATCGAGCACTATCTCAAATCCGGGCTTCACATTGAAAAATGCAGTATGAAATCCGCCGGTACTGTCGGCGAGATAGCTTGCCCCGGGATACTCGAAGCCGGTTGACATAAAATATGCTTTCGGAACAATCTGTACCAGCAGTGTATCGAGTTTTTTGTTCACTTTGTAACGGAACTTGCCGTCAGGCGAAAGTTGAACCATGGAAGGCACAAAAAAATCGGCTTCTGCGTTCGATCTGAATCCTGTAGAGTTCTTTTTCAATAGAGGCTTTGCTGCTGCCAGCTTCACTTCCACTTCTGAAACACCTTTCACATCGAAAGCCGGGATACTTATATTGAATGAATTGTGTCCCAACCCGCAAAATGTAATTGAATACATTGCCGGGTTTTTCAACTTTATCTCGAACGAACCATCGGCACCAACAGGTGTTGGAGTCGTACCGGAGTAGAAAGACATGGCATCATCAAAAACATAGATTAATGCTTTTACCATCGGTTTGCCGTTACTTCCGGTCAGTTTTCCCTTTATTGTCAGATCGGTAGTACCCTGAGCAAGGGTCATGGTTGTGATTAAAAGTGCGATACAAAATATCAACACTGTTTTGCTTTTACTATACATTTTTACCTCTTTTGATTAAAATTCATGTGCCGGACTGTGAACCCGAAAGCGGGTTCAAGGTTCAACCGGCATGATTATTTATACTCATCCCAACTCGTTATGCCGATATCATCCATCGAATACCTTGCAGATGCCTCAATGAATGCTGAAGCAAGTCTTGCATTTGTTATCAGCGGAATGTTGTAATCAACCGCACTTCTACGAATTGTATAGTCATTATACAACTCATCGCGGGAATTATTCTTTGGAATGTTCACAATAAGATCAAATTTTTTCTCTTTTATCATATCGAGTGAATTTGGATGCACTTCTTCGTCGGGCCATGCGACTGCAGCACAGGGAACATCATGATCGTTAAGAAATCCCGCAGTACCTGAGGTGGCAAACAGTTCAACTCCGTTTTGTGCGAGGGTACGACAGGGTTCAAGCAGTTCCACCTTATCCCTCAAAGGTCCTGTCGAAAGAAGTACTCTTTTCACAGGGAGCCGGTACCCCACTGAAAGCATTGCCTTTAGAAGTGCCTCGTAAAAATCATCACCTATACAACCTACCTCTCCTGTGGAGGTCATATCGACCCCAAGCACGGGGTCTGCTCCTCCAAGCCTGTGAAATGAAAACTGGGATGCCTTCACCCCGATATACTCGAGATCAAATGCCGACTTCGAAGGCTTTTTCACATCAACCCCCAATGCAAGCCGGGTGGCAAGTTCAATTAAATTTACTTTTAGAACTTTTGAAACAAACGGAAACGACCGTGATGCCCTCAAATTGCACTCAATCACCTTGATATAATTATCCCTTGCGATGAACTGAATGTTGAAAGGACCCGTAATGTTCAGTTCCCTCGCGATTTTGTGGGCTGTCTTTTTTATCAACCGGCTCGTTTCCACATAGATCTTTTGTGGCGGGAAAATAATCGTGGAGTCCCCTGAGTGAACCCCTGCAAATTCCACATGCTCGGAAACCGTATAAGCGAAGATTTCACCCTCCCTGGCAACGGCATCAAACTCGATTTCCTTGGCATTTTCAATAAATTCAGAGACCACCACGGGATACTGCTTCGAAACAGTTGCCGCCTCATTCAGGAAAAACTCGAGGTCCTCTTTGTTTGATACAACATTCATGGCAGAGCCCGAAAGGACATATGAGGGTCTTATCAGAAGCGGAAAGCCCACTTCATCGGCAAAGCGGTGGATATCCTCTATCGCAGTAAGTTCCTTCCATCTCGGCTGATCAATTCCAAGGTCATCAAGCATTTGAGAGAATTTGTGCCTGTTTTCCGACCGGTCAATCGATTCGGCACTGGTTCCAAGAAGCGGCACCCTCTGGTCGTTCAGTCTGGTTGCAAGTCCGTTGGGGATTTGACCTCCCGAATTTACAATGACACCAAACGGGGCTTCAAGATCGATAATGTCCATCACCCTCTCGAAACTGAGCTCATCGAAATAGAGCCGGTCGCAGATGTCATAGTCAGTGCTGACAGTTTCAGGATTGTAATTGATCATCACAGCGCGGTAGCCCTCGGCCCGCGCTGCCTGAAGCGCTGATACACTGCACCAGTCGAATTCAACCGAACTTCCTATCCTGTAAGCACCCGATCCGAGAACAATCACCGTTTTTTTGTCATTTTCGTAAACAACATCATGCTCATCGCCTGAATATGTGAGGTACAGGTAGTTCGTTTGTGCGGGATACTCGGCGGCAAGTGTGTCAATCTGTTTAACAGCCGGAAGAATTCCCCTCCGTTTCCTTTCGTAACGGACCCGAAGAAGGTCTTTTTCAATCTCTTTGTCGCTGCTCTTTAGGACAAATCTTGCGATCTGAAAATCACTGAAACCAAATCTTTTTGCCAACCGTAAAAGTTCATCGGGCACCTCCTGGAGTTGATTAAATCCAAGAAGCTCATTTTTCAGATCAAAAATATTTTTTAATTTACTGAGGAACCATCTGTCGATTTTAGTGAGGGAATAGATATCCTCAACCTGATATCCCCGTTCAAAAGCTTCTGCCAGATAAAAAATTCTTCTGTCGGTCGGTTCAAGCAACATTTCGTTGAGATTTTCTACAGGCTCCCTTGTACCGACAAATCCATGCCGTGCCTGCCTGATCATTCTGAGACCTTTTTGAATCGCCTCTTCGAAAGTTCTTCCGATTGCCATGACTTCACCGACACTCTTCATGCTGCTGCCGATTTTTTTCGAGACACCGGTAAATTTATCGAGATCCCATCTCGGTATTTTAACAACGACATAATCGAGTGCGGGTTCAAAAAGAGCCGAGGTAACCTTGGTCACCGAGTTTTTAAGCTCATGCAGACCGTATCCGAGCGCAAGTTTTGCGGCAACAAATGCGAGCGGATAACCAGTTGCTTTTGAAGCCAGTGCAGATGAACGGCTTAACCGGGCGTTCACTTCAATTACGCGATAGTCCTGAGAATGAGGATCGAGAGCAAACTGGACATTACATTCACCGACAATTCCGACATGTCTGATCAGTTTAATTGAGATGTTTCGGAGCAACTGGTAGTCGTCATTCGAGAGGGTTTGGGATGGAGCCACCACAATACTCTCACCTGTATGGATGCCGAGAGGATCAAAATTTTCCATGTTGCAAACTGTTATGCAGTTGTCATACCGATCCCGCACCACCTCATATTCCACTTCCTTCCACCCTTTTAACGACTCTTCAACAAGTATTTGATCGGAGTACGAAAATGCTTTGTCAGCCATTTCCCGAAGTGAGGCTATGTCGTCGCAGAAACCGCTCCCCTGTCCGCCAAGCGTATAGGCAGCTCGGATAATCAAAGGGAACCCAATGGTTTCCGCAGCTTTTATCGCATCATCCACAGTGGTTACGGCAAAACTTTTCGGTGTTTTTATATCAATTGAAGCAAGTTTATTCGCAAACAATTCCCTGTCTTCCGTCTCTATTATCGATGCAACGGGAGTGCCGAGAACCTGAACCCCGTATTTTTCAAGGATTCCATTCCGGTACAATTCGACTCCGCAGTTCAAAGCAGTCTGACCACCGAATGACAGAAGAATCCCCTGCGGTTTCTCTTTTTTGATTACCTCTTCCACAAACCAGGGGGTCACCGGAAGAAAGTAGATTTTATCCGCAAGGTCTTCCGAAGTCTGAACTGTCGCAATGTTCGGGTTCAGAAGTACGGTTTTTATCCCCTCTTCCTTCAGTGCCTTCAATGCCTGAGAGCCGCTGTAATCGAACTCACCCGCCTCCCCAATCTTCAGCGCACCGGATCCGATTATGAGAACTTTCTCGATTTGCATTTTTCCTCGTTCCATTAGTTTTTACCCCTCCTGACCAACTTCATAAACTCATCAAAAAGAAATTCCGTATCTGTGGGTCCGCTCGATGCTTCGGGATGGAATTGAACCGACATGAAAGGAAGTGATCTGTGTCGCAGCCCCTCATTTGTACCATCGTTCAGGTTCACAAAGTAATGTTCCCATTCATCGGGAATTGTCGGGTTGTCAACCACATATCCGTGATTTTGAGAGGTTATGAAAGCTTTATCTGTGTTGTACAACAGAACCGGCTGATTATGACTTCTGTGTCCGTACTTCATTTTATAGGTATCGGCACCCGTCGCAAGTGACATTAACTGGTGTCCGAGACAAATTCCCATTACCGGTTTCTC
The DNA here is from genome assembly GCA_020161395.1 of Bacteroidota bacterium. Taxonomy (NCBI): domain Bacteria; kingdom Pseudomonadati; phylum Bacteroidota; species Bacteroidota bacterium. Next base: position 131,319 of record JAIUOE010000010.1, on the reverse strand, counting down.
TTTTTGGAATGCTTTTTTCAGGTTTTCAATTACAACTCCGGCTCTTTTTGGGTTTCCGGGTCCATTCGAAATAAAAAGTCCGTCATATTCTTCCGAAGCAAAATCATGATTCCATGGCACTCTGATTACGGTGGCATCGCGTGATAAGAGACATCTGATTATGTTTGTTTTGCTGCCGCAGTCAACAAGCATTATTTTGTATTTACCGTTGCCGGTTTCATCAACTGTTTCTACCGAGACTTTTTCGAGAAGATCATGCTTGTCGGGATCAAAAAAAGGAATCTCTTCATCGATTACTATCTTGCCGAGAAGTGAACCCTTTTCCCTGATCTTTTTTGTCAGCGCACGGGTGTCGATGTTCGTCAGTCCGGGGACTCCATACTCTTCCAACCAGTCGGAAAGGCTTCTCTCTGCGTTCCAGTGACTGTATTCAGGAGAGTAGTTGTTGACGATAAGGCCCGCAGCCTGCACTTTATCCGATTCGAAGAACTTTGCAATATTGTCGAGTCTCGCCTTTCCCGGAATACCATAGTTCCCGATAAGAGGAAAAGTGAGAGTAAGAATCTGTCCCGAATAGGACGGATCCGAGAGACTTTCAGTGTAGCCTGTTACGGCAGTACTGAATACCGTCTCACCGGCAGATGAACGGGCTGCGCCAAATACGGTACCCGTATATTCGCTGCCGTCTTCAAGAATTAGTTTTCCGAGCATTTTGTGTGGAGTTGTTTTGTGATTTTAAGGATTTCAGAAAGATTGGAATCAAATATAACTATTCTTCGACCACATATGAACAAGATAGAAAGTTAAATTTCTTATTTTTGGAAATTACTAAATTTTAAACATCATCCTCATGGAGTTAAATTATGCGGTTTTATACAACTATTCTCATTCTGATTCTCGTTGTATCAGTCAGGTCTCAGGAGAAACCGGACTCGATGTTGTACAAATGGAATCCCTCTCTTACAGCCGGGCTGAATTTCTCACAGGTGAGTTTCTCGGACTGGGCAAAGGGTGGCGAGAATGCCATCTCATGGAACACTTTCGCTAATTTTGGCTTGACCTATAAAGCAGAACACTGGGTTTTTAAGAATCAATTGCGGGTTATATACGGTCGAACCCAGGCAGGAAGCCAGCCGAATAAACAGAACGAAAATGAAATTTTCATGGAAAATGTTCTTGCCAGAGATATCGGATGGATCTTTAAATTTGCTGCTTCAAACACATTCCTGACACAAATTACAACCGGATATAACTACAAACTCGATCCCGCACCAAAGATATCCGACTTTTTCGACCCTGCCTACATTACTCAGGGTATCGGACTTTTATATGACAAGTCTGAATATGTCCAGACCCGTTTCGATCTTGCCGCCAGGGAAATTGTCTCCAATCAGTATTTCCTGGAGGCTGATGATCCGGTGACTCCCGAAATCGAAAAATTTAAATTTGATCTCGGCTTAAACAGTGTTACTGACCTGAGAATACCCGTTGCAGAGAATGTGCTCTATGTCTCGAAACTCTCCCTTTTCTCACCATTCAGGAAGCTTGATATTTGGGATGTCAGGTGGGAGAGTCTGCTGACGGCACAGGTAAACAAGTGGCTGGCTACAAATTTGAGTGTGGTGATTGTTTACGATGAAGATCAGATAAAAAGAACCCAGGTAAGGCAGGCATTCCAACTGGGACTGGTCTTTTCCATCCTGTAAAATCAGGTATCTGAAACTTTTCCGAGGTTAAGGTACACTAAGTACCTTAACCTCGTTTTTATCAAGAAACAGTACAACCCAGGTTTTCAGGTTCTCCCTCACTTCAAAAGCAACATCTTCACTATCTGATGGTTCCCGCCGGAACGGAGTTCACAGAAATATACCCCTCCCGGGAGATTTGTTGCATCAAATTTTATCTGATGTTCACCTGCTTCCAATTCCTGATTCAAAACAGTCGCAACCAGTTCACCGGTTAAATTAAAAACTTCCAGAGTGGTCAGCCCTGAGAGAGGCAGTCTGAATCTGATAACAGTACCGGGATTAAAGGGATTTGGATAATTCTGATCAAGTGCGAAGTCATAAATAAACTCTTTTGGTGACTCAATCTCCTTTGAATAACCAAACGAACCATTAAAATCAATCTGCTTTATTCTGTAGAATGCACCCGGCAACGGGGAATTGTCGGTAAAGCTGTATGATTCCGGTTTTGTAGAAGTGCCGGCGCCCTTCACACTTCCGATTTCATAAAAACCATTACCGTTCTTTTTCTCAACAAAGAAAATGTGGTTGTTTTGCTCCGTTGCAGTTGCCCACCTCAGAACAACTCCGTTCCTGTTACTTTCTGCGGTAAAAGCAGTAAACTCAACAGGGCTGAGAGGAATCGGAATATCCACCTTGTTGAACCAGATCACCGAAGGCTGAGTCTCATAACCCTGTCCATTAGGAAAGTGTCCGGTATAATCCTTTGGATAGTTGTAAATAATCTGAGCATAATGATGGAAAAACGGCAGATCAGAATAGATTCGAGGACTCATGTGATGGTTGTTTTCATTTTTTCCGGGAGTGCCGGTTAAATTAAACGGAACGCCGTAGCCAATCCCCTCAACCCGCTGACCCAGATAGATATCACAGAGCGAATCAAGCGGATTGCTCCCTCCGGGATGTACAAATGATACCGCATAAATTCCAAAAAAACGGGATGCAGCAATATTCACACTGTAACCCATCTGACCGGCTGCAGGACCATCGAGCGTCATATACGAATAATCCTTCAAGTTGTCAGAAACCACAAATCCAACCCAGTAACTCCCCTGCTGAGTCAGTTCCACTATTGCGTTACGGTTTTGCGATGTGGTCTGGTTTGTATCCTGCAAGCCCAAGGCAAAATGGACTCGCCCGTCGTAACCTACCACCATGTCCGCTGAATAGTTGACAAACAGATCATTCGGTTTATAATCCCACAATCTGTCAAACCGTTGCATCCCCACTGCCTGCCGGAAATCAACCCAGTTAACAGGCGACCATGAAATTCCGTTGTCAGTTGAAGTGACATAACCCGGCAGATACATCCCCGCAGCTGCACTTTCAGGAGGAATTGCCAAAAATCCGAAGTAGAGTTTCCCTTTATACGATTCTCCCTGCAGAGGGATAAATGCTCCTGCGAATACATTGTTCGGTAACATGGGAACCGACTGAATATTTACAAGATCGGATGTCCTGTTCAGCATCATTGCTCCATTCGAGGCATTCTGCGATACCCAGAAAAAGAGATTTTCCGTATCACTCGCCCAGCAGATCTGGTTGCTCCCCTGCCCCGACATCTGATTGAATGCAACGGAAGTGGAGACCCCGTTCATTACATCTGAAACGAGAGCCGCACCATGATCCACCTCGGGAATTGCTGACATGTGACCAAATGTTGAAAAAGCCTTAGCCGAACCGGGCGCCGTTCCTGAATCAAGTTTTAAGGTCAGTGTCGGATATCTCCCCGAATAACCAATCTGACTGTTTACAGGGGGAAGTTTTCGTGACCATGTGGCTCCGTTATCTGTCGATACATTATAAACAAGCGCACCCGAGGAAGTCGCATAATTTGTATTCGCTCTGTGAAGTACCATGATCAGGGGTGAGTAGGTAGCAGATGCAATTGGGCCCAAATTCAGTGATGCCGTGCTGAATGTATTCGCCATCGTGTCCACGGGAACCCAATTTCCGAATTGAGCATTTACGCTCATCAGGGGTATAAGCGTAAAAAGTAACAAAACCTTCACATTACAGAAAAGCTTTTTCATGTAAGTCCTCCAACTAAAAATTTGCCTGGACTGTAATATAAATATTTGTAAATAAAAACAAAGGAAACGGGTGAAATAAATTTTGAATCCTTTTTGTCAGTCGTGCATCTGACTTAACAATGAAATTAACAATTCCGAAACTGGAGAAAAAATGACAACTCACTTAACAAAAGATACCTTCCTGAAAAAGGTTTTCAATTATGAGCAAAATCAGGAATGGAAGTTTGAAGGCGACAAGCCTTGTTTGATAGATTTTTACGCTGACTGGTGCGGTCCCTGCAAAATGGTAGCCCCTGTTCTCGAAGAACTCTCTGATGAATACAAAGGTCAGGTGGATATCTACAAAATCGATACCGAAGCCGAACAGGAACTTGCAGCAGCCTTTGGAATCAGAAGCATCCCGTCACTTCTTTTTGTCCCTATGAACGGACAACCGAGAATGGCGCAGGGTGCACTTCCAAAACCTGCACTCATCGACATAATTGACAAGATTCTAATTAAAGAAGAAGAAGTTAATTAGCATTACGCCCGGGAGGTTGCTTCAAACGAGGCAGCCTCTTTTTTTCCTAAAACCCTGCAAATCAGCTCCCCCACCATACCCCATACATTTCTTTCAAATCTGAAATTAAATCCTCCTTGTTTATAGAAATTACTAATTTATATCGTAATTTACCCCGTTGATTTTTTATATAATTCCAACATAGATGAGCAAAAAGAAAGATAAATCGGATAAAACTCTCTTTCGTCAAAGATCCTGGCTGGAATCTCAGGTTTTGTACGATATCATGAAAGGGGTTACTACAACCGATAATCTTAACGACCTGCTCACCCTCATACACGACTCCCTTTCAAGAATAATCTACGCAGAAAATTGCTTTGTCGCACTTCACGATGAAAACACCGGACTTTTTAGCTTCCCCTACTTTGTGGACAAATACGATCCAAAACCTGAACCGTTGAACATGTCCCGAAGCTGCACAGCCTTCGTTTATCGAACGGGTGAACCACTCTTGCTGACCGAACAGGAATTTGACGATCTGTGCAAAAAAAATGAAGTTGAACTGGTCGGCTCCAGATCCCCCTCATGGCTCGGCGTTCCTTTACGATCCCCATCGAGGACAATCGGAGTACTGGTGGTTCAACATTATGAAGAGGAGGGGGTCTTCTCTAAAGAAGATGTTCAGTTTTTGGATTTTGTCGCAAGTCAGATAGCAATAGCTATTCAACGAAAACGGGATGAAGACGAACTGCGTGAGAGTGAAGAGATGTTCCGGGCGCTTTTTAATGAATCGGCAGATGCGAACCTTCTCCTCGATGAAACCGGATTCATAAACTGTAATACTGCAACTGTGGCGATGCTGGGATTCAAAAACAAAGAAGAATTCCTTCACAAGAGCCCGTGGGAGTTGTCTCCGGAAAGACAAAATGATGGCATGCTCTCCGGCATTAAGGCTGAAATGATGATCAAAACTGCTATAGAAAATGGCTTTCACAAGTTTGAATGGACCCATACAAAAGCAGACGGCTCGGATCTACCGGTTGAGGTTATGCTTACACCTGTCCATATAAAGGGGAAACAGTTCCTCTACACAATCTGGAGAGATATAAGCGACCGCAAAAAGGCGGAATCGGAAATCAAGCAAAAGAATGAACAGCTCACCAGGTTGAATGCCGAAAAAGACAGATTCCTTTCAATCATTGCACACGACCTTCGAAGTCCTTTTCAGACTTTGTGGGGACTTACTGAAGTAATGAGCGATGAGGAAGAGCATTTTACTGCCGAACAGTACGCCAATATGAGCAGTGAATTGAACAGAATCGCAAGCAATCTTTTCAGACTCTTAAGAGACTTGCTCGAATGGGCTCAAAGTCAGAACGGGACTCTTGCCCTCAAACCTGTTGTATTCACCCTCTCCGACCTGATAGAAGAAGTGGCAAGCAACTCTGCTCCAAGGGCAAAACAAAAAGGTATTTCGATAAAAATTGATGCCGGTGACAGACTGTCCGTGTTTGCCGATCGCAAAATGATTAACTCAGTACTTAACAACCTCGTCTCCAATGCATTAAAATTTACTCACAGAGGCGGACAAATCTCGATTGGTACCGAGAAACTGGCAGACGGGATGCTGAAAGTTTCCGTGAGCGACAACGGTACAGGAATGACGCAGGAGGTTGTCAGCAAACTCTTTAACCCCGGCGAGAAAACCGGGTCCCTCGGAACCGAAGGTGAATTAAGTACCGGACTTGGACTCCTCATCTGCAAAGAATTTGTGGAAAACAACGGCGGGCAAATCATGGTCGAAAGTGTTGAAGGACAAGGAAGCAAGTTCAGCTTCACTCTAAAATCTGCTGACAGGCGGCAGTGAAAAAGTAATAACCTCTTCTAAAAAAGTTTCCGATCCTCTGCATAATCATTTTTTTTAATTCCTGTTCTCTTAAAAATTATTTGTCTCCCGGCACTTTCCTAAGATCAATTTTATTATTATTTTCCATCCTCATTAATATGGAACTTCTATGAAAAAAGTCCTTTTAATCGCTTTCGTTCTTTCACTGGCGGTTTACTCCCAAAAAACTGCAAATGACGGAGAGTGGAACAAGCAATCCATTACTCTGAAAAACACCCCCGAAGCTGCTGTAATGATCCGGGTTGGTGACATCGACAACCTTGGATTTGGCTGGTCAGAGGGGTTTAATCCCTTCTCAGGCAAGTCAACAGAGGCTCACAGATATCCATGGGAAATGGATCCCTCTAATCACCGCGGTACTGACAAGATAATGTTGCCATCTTCACTAAAAGATCTCTATGCCACCCCATGCGGCAATGACGGCTACTCACAAAGCCTGTCTGATCTCACAAAACCCGAGGCGATAGTTCTTCCTCTTACAGACTTGAAAGGTGTTGAGATAAAAGCGGCTACCCTGCTGTTGTTTGTGGATGATTTTCAGGCACCTGAATTTTGTACCAAGTACAGAGTGTGGTTCAACGGTGTACGGTTTTCAGCTCTCGAGCGCATCCTCAACAAGATTAATCAAACAGGGCCCATTGGCAAAATCATCTATCAGGAGATCCCTTCTGATTTACTCCCCCTTCTCCAAAAAGAGAAGCTGGTAATCTCGATTGACGACTCAACCACCAAAGCCGGAGACGGGTATGCGGTTGATTTTGTAAAACTGCTCGTTAACCCGAAACCATATCAGTTTAGGGGACCCGTGACTCTGAAAATTACAAATGAAGAAGGCGAACCGATGAAGGGCTGCGCCGTTCAGATTCCGGGCTATCCTTTGGCATACGCAGATGCAGAGGGAGTCGTCACATTCAAAGATCTTCCTGCCGGTATGGTACTTGCAGAATTCACCATGGAAGGTTACCTGACAGAGGCGGCGGGAATTGATATCCTCTCGGAGTATGATGAAATTCCTATAAAAGACATTGTATTAAGAAAAGCCACTACAGTAACATCTACCTATGACGGCAGGACACTGAAAGAAGGTGACACACTAAATCTTGCCAATGTCCAGTTTGCTTCAGGAAGTTCCGAACTTACTGCAAAATCGAAAACTGAGCTGGATAAAATGGTTTTGTTCCTCTCCCAAAACCCAAAGATTGATATTGAACTCTCGGGACACACATCATCAGACGGCAATTATGAATCGAATAAAAGCCTCTCTCTTTCAAGAGTTGAATCGTGTAAACAGTATCTGATTTCAAAGGAAATAAGCCCCGACAGAATTACCACCGTCGGTTACGGTCCTGACAGACCCGTCGCCCCAAACGACACTGAAAAAAACCGGGCAAAAAACAGGCGGGTTGAAATGCGAATTCTAAAGATTAGATAGAATAAATAAAAAGCCGTTCACCCGTAAGAGCGAACGGCTTTTTAACAATAAGATTAACTGCTGTCAGCTTTCGGAGTCGAAACTTGAAATGACCCCGTCCACTATCTGAGAACGGGCCTGCACTTCATTAAGTTTCTGGATGATTTTCAGCATCTCAGACCTTCTTGACTCGATTATGCCGGAGAGGAATTCCGAAATTTCGGGAGAATTACACTCTTCCATCATATTTTCGTAGAAGTTAACGGTAGCCGTCTCTTTTCTCAGTGCTTCCTGAAGCGAGGCACAGGAGTTTTTACATATTTTGTTGCAATTGAATTCTTTTTGGGTCATTTTAGTTACCTGCCTTGCTGATTAAACGGGTTCTTTTAAGTACTCTGCAATTATCTCTTTTCCCTTAAGCAAGGCTTGCTCGTTGACGGGAATGAGGTGATGATGCCGTTCGGGTAAAACCTTTTTAAGAGCAGCGAGGATCGACTGGAAATCGACTATCGGCTTCACTTCGAGAAAAGCCCCAAGCATAACCATGTTCGCCACCTGTTTTTTGTTTAACCGTTCAGCTTCTCTGAGAGCACTGATCCTGTAAATGTTGATGTCTGTCCTCATGGGAGGTTGAATTATCGTTGATTCTTCATAAAAAAGTGAACCACCCGGCTTTACTGCCTTCTCGAACTTCTCCATCGACGGCTGATTAAGAATTATAGCCGTATCGAACTTTGTAACGAGTGGCGAACTGATTCTGGTCTCTGAAACAATCACCACACAGTTAGCCGTTCCACCGCGCATCTCGGGTCCGTAGGAGGGCATCCAACTGGTTTCCTTATTATCTATCATTGCAGAATAAGCGAGCATCTGTCCCATCGAGAGGACACCCTGACCGCCAAATCCCGCTATAATTATCTCTTCTGTTTTCATTTCTGTATCCTAAAACTTAATTGTTCTTAACCATAACTGGTTCACCTGTCTTTGGATCAGGCACTTTTATATCGCCAAGCGGGTAAAGCGGCAACATGTTTTTTTCGATCCAGTCAATCGACTGTACAGGACTCATCTTCCATCCCGACGGGCAGTTTGAAACCACTTCAATAAAGCATGTTCCTTTTTTCTGCTTCTGGTATTCAAAAGCATTTTTAAGGGCTTTAGTGAGTTTTCTTACTGCATTTGGAGTGTGTACAGCGTGTCTTGCCACATAATAAGCACCGGGGAGTTGTGCAATTAGCTCCGTGATTTTCAAAGGGTTACCCATTGATGCGGCATCTCTTCCGTAAGGTGAAGTGGAGGTTTTCATTCCGATCAGGGATGTGGGAGCCATCTGGCCACCCGTCATTCCATAGATCGCATTGTTCACAAAAACCATCAATATGTTTTCACCTCTGTTAACCGTATGCATTGTTTCAGCGGTACCGATGGCAGCGAGATCGCCGTCACCCTGGTATGAAAAGACATACTTTTCGGGTCTCACTCTTTTTATTCCTGTGGCAACGGCACTTGCTCTTCCGTGAGCAGCTTCCTGCATATCCACATTCATATAATGATAAGCGAAAACCGAACAGCCTACAGGGGCTACACCAATCACCTCTTCCTGTATGCCAAGGTCTCGAACCACTTCCATCAAAATTTTATGAATTACACCGTGACCACAACCGGGGCAATAGTGAAAAGGCTCTCCGGTGAGTGTAACGGGATGATTGTCATATACCATGCAATCGGGGTTAATTAAAAATTGTTCCATTGTCTTTCTCCCGTTATTTCATCATTGATTCAAGTTTTTCAAGAATTTCTTCGGGAGTGGGGATCATGCCGCCCATTCTGCCGTAGAACTGAACATCAGCTTTTCCGTTTATTGAAAGTCTGACATCCTCAACCATCTGACCGGCGTTCATCTCAACAACGAGAAATTTCTTTACGCCCTCAGCGGCATCGCTTATCACCTGAGTCGGGAAAGGGAAAAGAGTAATTGGTCTGATAACTCCGACTTTTATTCCTTTTTCTTTTGCAAGTTCGGCAGCTTTCATGCAGATTCTTGCTACCAGTCCGAAAGCAACCAGTATCACATCGGCACCTTCAGTGTTGATGGCCTCCGATTTTACTTCCACTTCCATGGCTTTATATTTTGCCTGAAGTGTATGGTTAATTTCTTCCATTTTTTCGGGCTGAATAAAAAGAGAGGTGATGACATTCTGTTTTCTTCCCTCTTTTTTACCGGTTGTCGCCCAGTCGGGTATCACATGCGGAAATGAACCTTCTGCCGGGAGTTCGACCTTTTCCATCATCTGTCCAAGAGCTCCGTCAGCAAGTATCATCGCGGGAGTACGGTATTTCTCAGCCATTTTAAAGCCTTCGAATACAAAATCGACCATCTCCTGAACTGAAGAGGGCGCGAGAACGAACATTTTGTAATCGCCATGTCCGCCGCCCTTTACCGCCTGGAAATAATCCCCCTGTGAGGGCTGGATTGTTCCAAGTCCGGGACCGCCGCGCATAACATTCACGAGAAGGCAGGGAAGTTGTGCACTCGCAATGTACGAAATGCCTTCCTGCATAAGACTCATGCCCGGGCTCGAAGATGATGTCATCACTCTTGCACCGGCTCCGGCAGCACCATAAACCATATTTATCGATGCCACTTCACTTTCTGCCTGAAGAACGAGTCCGCGTCTGAGTGGAATCTGTTCTGTTAAATATTCCATCACTTCCGACTGTGGAGTAATGGGATATCCGAAATAAGCATCAAGTCCCGCTCTGATGGCAGCTTCAGCCATGGCTTCGTTGCCTTTCATCAAGCGGACTTCTTTTCCTTTTAATTCTTTAGTCTCCATCGTATTTTCTTTCCTTATTCCGCTTTTGCTTTCTTTTCGCGGTAAACAGTTATCGCAGAGTCGGGACAAACAAGTGCGCAATTCACGCAACCTGTGCAATTGTCCATATATAATTCCACTACGCGGTAACCTTTTAAGTTGATCTTGTCGGAAAGGACTAATCCTTTCTGGGGGCAAGCCAAAACGCAAAGCTCGCAACCCTTGCAGAGCTCTGTGTCAATTATTATTGTGCCTTTTATTGCCATTTCTTGTGATCTTTCCGTTTTTTTCCTGTAACCAGTTTACATTCAATTACTGTGCCAAACTTTTTTGTGCCTAAAAACGGTGTTTTAACCTCTTTTTGATTTTCCTTTTGCCAAATAATAGAAACTCTCCATTTTTTCTTTCCAATATTTGAGAAGTGTTTCTATTTCTTGTTACTGGGTAACCAAGGGTACGGAAAAGGAAAATATATAAAGCATTCTAAAAATCCCAATATATTTCTCTTTATTGAACTTAACGAAAAAATTAGATGTTACAACTTCAATTAAACTAATGGATGAAAATGAGAACCTTACAAAAAATCGCTTTTATTATTTTACTTTTTTCAATCGGAGTTTCCGCCAACCCCATGATGGGAATGATAAAGGGGAAAGTTATAAACATCGCCACTAAACAGCCTGTACCATTTGCTACCGTGGTGGTTTTGGGGACACAAAAGGGAGCAACTTCAAACGAGGATGGTACTTTTTCGATTGACGGACTGACACCCAATGTTTATCAGGTCAGGGTTTCCGCGATCGGTTATGCCACAATCACTGTTGCCGATGTGGTGGTAAATAACACAAAACCGACTGAAATTCAGATTGAACTGCAGGAGACATCGCTTCAACTTAAAGATGTTACCATCACTTCCGACTATTTTTACACTCCACCGACCGATTTGAATTCAACAACCACCTTTTCTTATGAAGAGCTGCGACGAGCGCCGGGTGGATTTGAAGATGTGGTTCGTGCCCTTTCCATTCTTCCGGGTGTGGCACAGGCATCTGCGGGCAGAAATGACCTTCTTGTAAGAGGCGGGGCTCCTTCAGAAAACCTTTACATTCTTGACGGGATAAAAATCCCCAATATCAACCATTTCGGGGCACAAGGTGCAACAGGCGGTCCCCTTTCTTTTGTGAATCTCGATTTCGTAAAAGAATCAGTGTTCTCAACAGGCGGGTTCTCCTCACTTTATGGTGACAAACTTTCATCAGTTTTGAAAATTGATCTTAGAGACGGAAGAAGCGATAAAATCGGGGGGAAAGCCACCATTTCCGCTTCCCAGTTTGGACTGAATCTTGAAGGACCACTTTCAGAATCCTCGAATTTTATCTTTTCGGCGCGCAGAAGTTATCTCGATTTTATTTTCAAGGCAGCGGGATTCGGCTTCGTACCCGAATATTATGATGTGCTTGCAAAGTATGATGTAAACATTAACAATAAACAAAAGATATCGTATTTATTCATCGGAGCGTTCGATAATGTGAAATTTTTCAATGACACAGAAGATCAGAGATATAACAACTCAAGAATCCTCGGAAGCGATCAGACCCAGTACGGAACGGGAATTACCTTCACCAACCTGATGGACAAGGGTTACTACAAAGTCGTAATGTCAAGAAACTATGTTGATTATGATTCCCAACAGAGTGATTCACTCCTTAATCCGATATTCAGGAACATCTCAAGAGAGGCAGAAAACAAACTCCGTTTCGAATTCTTTCATCAGTTTTCGAAAATTACCGAACTGACTGCAGGGCTTCAGGGTGAGTATATCACAACAAGTTTTGATATAAAACTTCCGAAGTTCAAAACTTCTTTTGGGGAGATTTTACCCGTTGATTCCGTAAAAACCTCGAAGAATTTCTATAAATACAGTGCTTTTGCAAATGTTACCCACAGATTCACCGCGGGACTTTTGCTTAATGCAGGTTTCAGACTCGACGAATTCAGCGGTATTTCAAACGGCTTGAGATTAAGTCCAAGATTCTCGATCGAATACAAATTTAACCCTGAAACGGGTATATCCTTCTCAACGGGAGTCTATCACCAGTCACCTTCATATATCTGGCTTGTTGCTGATGCGAGGAATACCGATTTGAGACCGATAAGAGTTGACCAGTATGTCCTCGGAATAGAACACCGCGTAAGTGAGGATGCTCTTCTGAAACTGGAGGGTTTTTACAAAAATTACAAAGATTATCCCACAAGCCTTGCAAGACCCTATGTGGTACTCTCAAACACGGGAGCGGGATTTGAAGGATCTGACAACAATTTCGAATCTTTCGGTTTTGAACCACTCACAAGTTCGGGTGTCGGAAATGCAAAAGGAATTGAATTCTCAGCCCAGAAAAAGTTATCTGAAATTCCCCTCTATGGTCTCTTAAGCCTGACATATTCAGAGATCGAAAACACCGCCTTTGACGGTGTGCCAAGACAGGGAAAATTCAATCAGAAGTGGCTATTTAATCTCTCAGGCGGCTACAGATTTGATGAGTCATGGGAGGCAAGTTTCAAATTCAGATATTCCAGTGGTGCGCCCTACACTCCGTTTAACCCGGATGGTACGCAGTCACTTTCAAACTATAACTCTGCGAAACTTCCCGATGCACATGCTCTCGATGTAAGAGTTGACAAAAAATGGTTCTTCGAAAGTGTAACTTTGATTACCTACATCGATATTGAGAACATCTACAACAAAAAGAATGTCTTCGCCTACAGATGGGACAGGCGTGAGAAAAAAGAAGATGGCGGCGGAACCATTGGTATCCTTCCCTCCATCGGTGTCAGTTTAGAGTTCTAGTTATTAACCGCAGAGGACGCAAAGAACGCAAAGAAATTATTTGGAACCACAGAGCACACAGAGCTCACAGAGAAGGGAATTCACCAAAGAGCACAAGGAGCTCACAGAGAAAGATTTTAAAGAGAGGTACTCTGTGCTCTCTGTGGACTCTGTGGTTTATTACACCTTTTGCGACCTTTGCGGTATTATATTTTACCCCTACAAAAACACTTTTGCCACATCGATCAGCAGGCCGGGATTATGAATCAGGGCAGTCTTGAAGAGATTACCCAGACTTCTCTTGTCATCGGGGACTTTTGCAAATGAATGAGCAATCGAATTGAATTTTTCGTCAGAAAAGTTATAGATTCCGTTCTTTATTCTGTCAAAAGTTTCGTGACGCTTCCCAAGGCGGTCGTTCCATTCCTTGTCATAGGAGAGAAGATGTGCGGGTTTGTTCTGCAGAACCGATTCAGCAGCAACTCTTCCACCGATACTTCCTCCTATCATTCCCGAGGCTATCCCTCCACCTGAAAGTGGATTCACCTGTCTCGCTGCATCCCCGACAAGAATTATTCCGGGAGCGGAAATTTTATCGAGGGTGACACTACATGGGACACCCCCCGCGATTGAAGTAAGAATTGCGGCATCAGGATACTGCCGGTCCATAAAATCTGTTAAATACTTCAGAGCCGATTTTTTCTTCCCAACTGCTCCGCTCACACCCAGTCCGACATTGGCAGAGTGACTCCCTTTCGAAAATACCCAAAGATATCCCTCGGGAGCTGCATTGCTTCCGAAGTGGAAGTAAATTGTGTTCGGGTCAACATCTATTCCGGAAATGGTGTATTGCACACACGACTCCATATCCCTGAAATCGATGTGGGTTTTTAGTCCCGCCCACCTTCCGACACGGGATTCAACCCCGTCGGCGGCTATAACAACTTTTGCCTTCACTTCATGTTGTTCACCACGGAACTCATATTTAACCCCCGAGACGGCATCACCGTCAAAAAGGAGTCCGTTTACATAGGCTCTGGTGAGGATTTCCGCTCCCGCATTTGCTGCGGTTTTTGCGAGTTCGTAGTCAAATATCCTTCTTTCGAGCACAAACCCCTCCTCGGGAAGTGGAAGCACCACTTCGGTGCCATCGGGAGAGTTCATTGAAAATTTTGTGATGTGCGAAGCTATCCATTTTTCATCGGGTTCTATAAATTCTTCAACCCCCTTGCGGCTGATTGCCTCGCCACACCTTACGGGGTATCCAATATCCCTGTCCTTCTCCAAAACAAGAACTGAAACCCCCTTTTCGGCAGCATATCTCGCTGCCATCGAACCGGCGGGTCCGCCACCGACGACTACAATATCATACTCTTTTTTCATTTTAGCACCCCTTCCCGCTTGAATTCTATCACTTCAATAGGACAACTCCAGATACACTTTGAACAGTTCGTACACTTTGGATCAATAATAAAAATCTCAGCTTCCTTCAGTTCAATGGCGTCCTCAGGGCATACACCTACGCAGCACCCGCAAAAATCACATTTATCGGGTATAATGTCGATCATCAACCTGCCTGTTTTCGCCATTCTGTACTTTTCTTCGTCGATCATTCTTTCTCTTTGTTTTTCTCTAACCTGTGACTCGGATACTCCGCTATTTCGATTCTCTGCTTCTTAAAACCAGTTGGAGGGATTAATGTTCTGTTTTCCTTTCCAGATTTCGAAATGGAAAATGTAACCCTCGAGACTTTTGCCGACACTTCCTATTACGGTACCACCGGAGATTTTCTTCCCTTCTCGAACGGAGATGTTGCTCAGGTGCCCGTAAACGGTGCGATACCCTTCGGTGTGGGTGATAATTATTACGCTTCCGTATCCGGGCAGCCATTCAATTGCAGAGACGATGCCGTCAGCAACACATTTTACGGATTGAGACCCCTCCACTTTGAAGTCGATGCCATAGTTTACGGTGACTGTTTTAAGTTCCTCGTTTTTGTTTTCACCAAATCCTCTGAATATTTTAGCCGACGATACGGGCTTCATCAGATTCCCTTTAAGCGATGAAAATGCTTTTCCTGTTACGGTCTGCTCTTCGAAATCCTCGACTGCTGTGCCTCCCGTTATATCCGCATCAGAATCTTCCTCGGCACCTTTTATATCGGGTTTTTTCTCTTTTTTATTTTCGGCAGTCTTGTCAACTGTTTTGTCACTCTTTTTATCGGAAGGTTTGGGAGTGTTTTTATTTTTTGTTTTGTTTTTCTTTGCTTTCTCTTCTTTGGCTATCAACTGATCTATGATGGATCCGATTTTCTTTTCCGACTGTTTTTTTGCTTCAAGCTCTTTTTTTAGTGCCTCTTTATTTTCCCCGATCTCCTTCAGCATCTCTTTTTCGTCATCGATGCTCTCCTTCAGGGCACTCTCCTCTCCTTTTTTCAGGGCAATTATCTTCGCCTTCTCCTTTTTTTCGCTCTCCAGAGAAAGTTTCGCCAATTCAAGCCGCTCCACCGATGACTTAAGATCGGAAACCACACGGGCTCCCCTCTCAGTAAATGCCTTAAAGTAGCGGTGCCTCCGGAGTGCTTCATCGAGAGAGGAAGAGTTGAGGATGTAGAGCCACTTGTCTTTAATCAGACCTTTATAAACAGCGACAACATAGCGGGCATAAAAATTTTGCAAATCCTTTATTTGTGTATCGAGATTTTTGATTTCTTCCTCGAGTTCACCAATCTGACCCGATTTTTTCTCTTCCTCTGCCTGAAGTCCGTTTACAAGTTTATTCAAGAGGAAAACCTGCCTGTTGAATTTTTCGATCAACTCATAGGTTTTCTTCTCCTCGCCCGATGCCTTTTTTAACTCATCCTTTAGTGATTCGATCTCTTTTTTAAGAGAAGCGAGTTCATCCTTTTTCTTTTTTATATCTGGCTGCTGGTTGTGTCCGTCAAAAAGAATAACGGAGAACAGCACCAGAATTATAAGAAACGGACGAAAGAAGGAGTTTTTTGTCATTTTTCTGGTTTAAAATCAGTACTCAATTACCGTTGCATCAGCCGGTGGAAGAAATTCTATGATCCACTCTTTGTTCGCCTGCATGGTCTGATAAGTCAGTTGAAGAGACTGTTTCAGTTTCGGCGCATTTACTTCGATGCTTTTCGGGAGCATTACTCCTTCAATTTTTTGGAAATCGGAGTATTTTGCTTCGACAAGGATTTCCCCTTTTTTGGTTTTAATCGAATATGCTTCGGTTGCAAGTCCGTCCAGTTTGATTTTATACGAAACAAGATTTCCCGAGAGGCTGTCTGCATAGGTCAAATTGAAATAACCTTTGTCAAACTTGAATTCCGTTGGCTGGGTATATAACCTTTTTGTAAGATTTACGGTGCCCGCAAATGCATCCCTGATGTCATCGAAACTTAGATCAACCTTGAAAATATTCCTGAGTGCAATGTTGTCAACACCTCCCTTATAGAGATTGTTGTTCAATGACTCATAGAACTTGAATTCCTTCTCCGTAAGGAGGACATTGGCGAGCTCGATACCAAAAGGACCGTAAACATTAATATTGAGTGAATCGGGTCTTTTTAGAATCGACTGAAAGAATGCCGAGTTATCCATTTCGGGAGTCTGAACATGCATCTCACCTTTGCCGTTGAACGACCTTATTTTCCGTCTGTTGGCTTCCATCTTTTTGATCAGCCGTTCGGGCTTTATGTTGCCGTCAATAATTTCATTTTCTTCATCACCTGAATCATTTACGGTGGCACACCCCTGCCATATCAACATCAGAGGGAGGATAAAAATGATAAAAAACAAAAACTTTTTCAAAGTTCGCCTCTTTCAATTTTTCTTTTGATTGTTTCATTGTCTTTTTTTAGATCGAGAGCTTTCTTCCAGTAGAGAATCGCTCCTTCCCTGTCTCCGAGCTTCGAGAGGACATCGCCAAAATGGTCGAGCAATTCATGATTATTGCCATCCATTCCCAAAGCCTTTTCTATATAAACTTTTGCTGTGTCATAGTTCCCCAGTTTAAACTGCACCCATCCGTATGTGTCAAGATACGAGGGACTGTTCGGATCGATTGCGAGGGCAAGCTCAGCAAACTTCAATGCCTCATCGAGCCTTGTTCCTCTTTTTGCAAGGGAATAAGCGAAATTGTTTGCTGCCAGAGCATTTTTCGGGTCAAGTTGCAGTGAGAGGGAATAAAGGCTGTCGCTTTTAGCCTGATTTCCGGAGCCATCGTAAACTATTGCCAGAGAGTTTAGCAGCTCCACATTTTTTGGCTCAAGAGCCAGAGCTTTATTGTAATAATTTATGGCAAGTTCGTCTTTTTTCAATCTTGAGAGAGTAAATGCATATGCAGAAAAGACATTTACTTCCTTCGGATTCAATAGAGTCGATTTATAAAGGAACGGTTCCGAGGCTTCATATTCCCCCATCAAGGCATACGACAAACCCAGAAAAAAATTCACCAGAAAATCCTCGGGAAAGGAATTTTGAGCATGGTTCAAAACAAATACCGCTTCCTTGTATCGTTTTGCATCATATATCACACCCCCGATTCTCTGCCAGATCTGTAGATACATAAAAGAATCACCAACGATTTTCCCGAATCTCTCGCCGGCTTTTACGGTATCTTTCGCCATTATTGCGAGCGCACCCTTGTAAAAATTAGTGAACCAGAAGACAGTATCTTTCTCAACGATTGAGAAAACAGAATCGGAGAATTTAAGGAGCGCTGT
This sequence comes from Bacteroidota bacterium, assembly GCA_020161395.1. Classification (NCBI taxonomy): domain Bacteria; kingdom Pseudomonadati; phylum Bacteroidota; species Bacteroidota bacterium. Next base: position 113,344 of record JAIUOE010000010.1, on the reverse strand, counting down.
ATCCTTCACCCCTTGCTCAAAGTAGAGAGCCCCGACATTCATTTTGAATTCAAGATTAACAAGCGGGTCGTTTACCAGTTTAAGATAGGAATCCGCTGCCGCAGAGTAGTTGTTCTGTTCCGCAAAAATTTCAGCTTTTGCTTGTAGTGAGGCTGTTTTATTCGGGAAAAGTTGTAAAATCTGGTCAATATGAAACAGAGCTCTGTCATATTTTTTAAGCTTGATATAGTAATTGACGAGAATCTCTCTCAGCTCCACACTTGAGGGATTAAACTCCAGAAACTGCTCCAGCACTTCCGTCGATTTCTCTTTATTTCCTGTCTTGTCGTAAAGGTCGGCGAGCCGTATGTATGCATTCCAGTCTTCAGGCTCTTCTTCGAGAATTTTGTTGTAAACTTCAATTGCCGAAAGAGGCTTCGATTTTTCATATATGTTTGCAAGGCGGTAGAGACTGTTGTAGTCTGCCGGGTATTTTTCAATCAGATTCTGCATCACGAGAGCTGCCGAGTCGGACTGTCTTCCTGAAAGATAAATATCGGAAAGAAGATAGTGATAATCCCTCGTTGCACCATCTTTTTCAACCGCCTCCCTGGCATACGGGAGAGCCTGCGAGAGTTTCCCAAGCCAGTAGTAACATCTGGCTATCGACCAGGAAATTCCGGGAGCCGGGTCGTATTCGTAAGCCTTCAGATAGGAATTGACCGCAAGAAACCAGTCTTCCTTTGCTTCAAAACCCGTGCCGGCTATAAAATTCTCCAAAGCGTCCCTTTGTGATACTTCTCTCGCCACCGGATGATTTTTCTCTTTTGGTGCAGTTTCTTCGACCTTTATGACCGGGGAACTGCAGCCGAAGATAAACAGAGCAGAGAACAGGGGGAAAAGAGGGGACAAAAATTTCATTTTCACAAATTTTAACGGGCTTTGGAAGTAAGAATTAATTAATAAAGGGTAATTATGCAATTTGGCGATTTTTTAAAAGAATAAAAGTCCAAAAATTTGCATTCGAAAGGTAACGAAAATGAGGGAAAAGAAGGAAGATGAACATCAATCTCAACCGTTTGAAGAACTAGCGATTAATAATTTATTAGGATATCCGACCTTTTAAAGAGCTAAAATGTAATCTTTTTTGTTTACATTTACTCTCAAATGATATTTTTTGACTGTTAATTAAACTTGCGAAATGAAAATCTCCATGAATATGTTTATAGTAGCTGCAATAATAGCCATTTTTTTGATAATGGCATTTCTTCTGCATTCATTCGTTTTCTCAATTTACGAAGTAACTTTAAGTCCTGTAAAAAATGAGATAAAAATTGATGATACAATCACTATTTCGGCGAACGCTGTGAACGGTCTTGGCTTTCGACCTCCCTTTCGGGACGCTCCGTTTACTTATGAAATCCGGGAGGGATTGGGGCTTCTAAAAATTGAAAAGGATGAGTCGTTTACCGGCAGCCTCTCGTTGAAGTTTACAAGTCCGGGGGAGATAAAAATTCTCGTCACACCAAAACATGCACTCAAACCGACTCTCTTTGAGTTTACGGTTAAACCTTGATTTTGTTAAAACCACAGAGGACACAGAGACAAGTTTCGAAGGCTGAGGGCTTGAAGTTTGAATTCCGTGGAATCTGTAATCTATCCGTGAAATCCGTGGAACTATTGCTACCCAATTATATCACATCAAATTCAAAAAAATTTTGTAGATTACTTGTGTCAAAAAATTAGAAATCGCTGAATGAAGAAGATACTCGCCCTTGTATTCGCTGTTTTGCTGTCACTGCCCGTTTACTCGCAGATTCTTGCCGGTGAAAAACTCGATTTTGAACCCCGTTTCCTTATCGACATGCCGACTGCCGGAGTGCTTAAAAGAGGGTATGTAAGTGTTGGCTCCGACCTTATGCCTGGGGGTGTGCTCCTTACAAGACTGGATGTAGGCGTTTTTGATAACTTGAGTTTTGGAATATCCTACGGAGGCGAAAATCTTATTGGTTCAGGCGAAGTGGAATGGTATAAATACCCCGGTGTGAATATCAGATTTAAGATAATTGATGAGAGCCTCTCACTTCCTTCAATAGCTGTGGGTGCCGATCTTCAGGGGAAAGGGAGATATTTCTCTTCCGAAAGCAGATACGAGATTAAATCTCCCGGTATTTTCGCCGCTGTGAGCAAGAACTACAAACTGCTCGGATATTTAAGTCTGCACGGTACAGTAAACTACTCTTTCGAGCAGAAGGATGGTGACGGGTTCACCAACATTATGCTTGGTGCCGAAAAAACAATCGGCTCCAATGTCAGTGTTATGGTTGAGTACAACTTTGGATTCAATGATAATACCAATGATCGATACGGCAAAGGGAACGGTTATCTTCATGCCGGTATCAGATGGGCAGTCGCAGAAGGATTCTCTCTCGGATTCGATTTCCGCGACCTCCTGAACAATAAAAAATGGTCTCCATCAACTGCCGACAGGGGCATAAAATTCGAGTTCACCAGAAGAATCCTCTGAACTCATATCCCTGCAGGGAACTAACGGAGACTGCTAAAACAGTCAATTAGTTTATTGGTCACAAAAAAGATCAATAAAAAAAGTTGAGACTCTTATGAAAAAGGAAATATTATCCCGCCTGTTAACCGGCATCTTTTTACTTGTGCCGGTTCTCTCATTGAATATCCATGCCCAAACCACTCCGTTTTTTGTTATGTCTCCCAATGACAAGGAACAGTACATTTACACAGCCAATTCCTGGGAATATGGCTCCTCAACAATGACAAAATCATTCCATCAAACATCGGTTAGTTCCATGGTGGATAAGGATGGAATTAGATTTTTTAAAGGCTATTGCGCTGGACCAAGTATTTATTTTGGGATGGATGAAGCAAATAACAAGCTATACTTCTTAAGAGACAGTACTAAAATTATGATGCTCGATTTTAATATCCCTCCGGGCTCAAGTTTTGTTGGGCAGTTTCCGGGTGAATATACATCTCATAATATTACCGTTACCGGAAGCGACTCTGTTAGATATTACGAGTATTATCAATCACACGCTCAGGGTGGCGAGTCGACTGAATATCGCGTAGAAAGAGGACTTGGCCTCCGCGAAAGGTACACTTCCTATTCAATTTCAAACGGGAGAGGGTTTAGTGATGACTGGGCGACCTTCAATTTAATAAGATTCAATCAAAATGGCGATACACTTTACAAAACTCAAACATGGGCACCCTTGCTCACATACACCCCTGAAACCACGACTTCAGTTTTCTACAAGACATTCTTGGTGAACACTACACACAATGTCAACATCCTCTATTCACAGTATATACCTGAAATCAATTTTAACGATTCGCTGTTCATCCGATGGTATTACACAAACGGCACCGATTCTACTCTCGCTTATGAAACAGCCATTGAGGCTGGTACCCCGGTAACAGCTGTCAGCATGTTTCTCGACAGTGTCAAAATGAAAGCCGGTTACAAATTTAAATACAGATTTACACTTCGCGATAAATTTTACAGACCGAAGTTGGTCTATCATCCTTCATCAACCGGTTATCATACCTTGAGTTATGACCCTTCAGTCGGAATCACAGAGGATGAACCCCAAATTCCCGTTTCGATCGATTTGAAGGCTTATCCAAATCCCTTTAATCCCTCTACAAAGGTTACATTTTCACTCCCCGAAGAAAACAAGGTGGTAATCAGGGTTTTCAATCCAATGGGAGAACTGGTTAAAGAGATCGACAGAGGTATCCTCCCCCACGGTAATTTCGAGCAGGATATCGAGATGGGGACCCAATCATCCGGCATGTATTTCTGTCAGGTGCTTTGCACAAATACCGTTTCGGGCAGAACGAAGTCGCTTACAATTAAAATGGCGTTGATGAAATGAGGATGAATCTTTTAAAGATGAAGGCTGAAAAACCCATCCGTGGATTCCGTGCTTAATCCGTGAAATCCGTGGGACTATTGCCCTGTTACTGGTGATGTTTCGAAATAAAAAAATGAGATTAAAAATGAAAAGATTGATAGTTTTATTATTTGTGATGAGTTCGCTCATTTATAGTCAGTGGGTTGCTGCAAATTTTTATCCGCTGAATGGGAGTATTGTTGAATTCTATATGAGCGATACACTGAATATTACAGCCATTCTCGAAGCCGATTCGTGTTTTGTGGTTAGAAGTTATGATGGTGGTCGCAATTGGACAATTCTTAACCCGATAGCTCTTACTGCCGCAGCCGCTGTAAACTTTTTGGACGAACAGACAATTATCGTTTTTGGCTACTCCGGATCAAACGGTTTCAAAACCACTAATAGTGGGGCAACCTGGACAAACTTCTCTGTTCCCTCAACATTCAGTGAAGTAAAACAAATTCAGTTCTTTGGTGCCAACGATGGCTATGCTCTTGTAAGGAAATCAACAGGAGGGATTAAGTCTGATTCATTGTTGAGAACCTACGATGGAGGAGTTAACTGGGTGAACATCAATTTGACAACATCCGGCATCAACCGATTTCGGTTCTCTAATCTTCAGGATGGATGGCTATGTGGCGACAAAATGTATCACACTACCGACGGTGGTGGGAGTTTCACCCAATTGAATTTTCCATCTGGATTCAGCGACGGATGGTCGATTGATACTATTGCTGATAGTTTGATTATCTTGGGGGGAGCAAAATGGATTGGCGGCTTCGGATCCAGTACTTACGCACCCGTTATTGCCATCTCAAGAAATGGGGGTGATACCTGGAGTGTCAGGGATTTTTCACTGACGACAATAAGAGGAATAGCGAGTGATATTAAATTACTAAACGATACCACCGCCCTCACAATCCTTGAGACCGGACGGGGAATATTGATGACAACTGATTTGGGTCAGAACTGGTCCACGGGTGATTATCCCGAGAAATTCTACAGCGGTACTGACATTGAGATAATGAACAACAAAGTTTTTGTTTCCGGTGTGGGATCTGTATTTTTAGCCTCTAATGAAAACATAGTCGAGCCGTGGGACCTAAGGTTGGAGCAAACCTACCAAAACCCAAGAGGATTCGATTTTCTGGATCCCGGGTATGTCATAATCGGAAATAATTCAAGTTACTCATCACATCACAAGATTTACATATCATCGGACAGAGGTGAAAATTGGCGAACGGAATATTTTCCTTTTTTTACTCCGATGAATTTGGAAATCGTCTCAGATACATTGGTATATCTTGCAAGTACAACAGAAATCTATAAAACTGATGTAATCTGTAAGAACTATCAATGGTATGCCTCCTTGCCATTAGAATTCATTATGGATATTGAGGTATCACCGAATGGTAATTTTTGGTTATGCTCAAACAACAAACTAATCTCCAGTAGCGATGATGGACAAACATGGGTTACAAAATTCTCACCCGGAGGTGAATACTTCAGGATGATCAAGATGTTTAGTGACGGAACAGGTTATGCGGCAAACGGGAAAGTATATAAAACCACTAATCACGGCGATACATGGGTCCAATTGGGTTATTCACTTTTTGGTGTTTACCAGTTCAATTTTTATGACAGTAATAACGGATTTTTTGTGGGGAGTAACCAACAGGTTTACAGAACACATGATGGTGGAACAACAGTTGAGCTTGTATCAATAGCTGAAATGTCAGGTGCACGATATGTTTTCTGCAGCGACTCTTTAAATTACCATTTGATCGCAAACAAACTCTTCTCAACATACGACGGAGGAAAGATGTGGAAGATGAATGAAATTCCTTCCACAGGATTATCCTCTCTTGCGGGAGTACACATGTTCGACCACCTTAACGGTATTGCCATCGCAGGTGGAGGAGGAAGAAGAAGCATCTGGATCACCAATAACCGCGGTAACACCCCCGTAGAACTCTCCTCTTTTACTGCATTTCCGTTCGACAACAAAGTAATGCTAAATTGGACAACCGAAACAGAAACCAACAACTTGGGATTTGAGATCGAAAGAAGAAACAAATACGGTGACTGGAAAAAGATTGCTTTTTCCAAGGGATCAGGAACCTCAACCCGTAAAATCTATTACGGTTATGACGACTATGAGCCGAAAGCTCCTGCAATTCTCTATTACCGCCTGAAACAGATTGACTATAATGGTCAGTTCGAATACTCGAAGGAAGTGGAAGTCCTCCTTGGTGATGTACCTGGAAACTATGCGATCAATCAGAACTACCCAAACCCTTTTAATCCATCTACAAAGGTTACATTTTCACTCCCCGAAGAGAACAAGGTGGTAATCAGGGTTTTCAATCCTATGGGAGAGCTGGTTAAAGAGATTGACAGAGGTATCCTCCCTCACGGTAATTTCGAGCAGGATATCGAGATGGGGACCCAATCATCGGGCATGTATTTCTGTCAGGTGCTTTGCACAAATACCGTTTCGGGCAGAACGAAGTCGCTCACCATTAAAATGGCGTTGATGAAATAAGTTGAATTGCTGAGGGATGAAGGCTGAATTGCTGAAGAAAAATAGAACCAATAGGCCGGGGTTTTAACCCCGGCTTATGGAATATTTTTTTGTGGGGCAGTTTCTACACACATGTCGCCCTAAAGGGCTCTTTTGATGTTGGGTGCCACATTCTACACACATGCCGCCCCGAGGGCTTTCCTGGGATTGTTCACTGGTTCTACACACATGTCGCCCTAAAGGGCTTTTTTGATGTTGGGTGCCACATTCTTAACATATGTCGCCCTAAAGGGCTCAACTACAACAGCTTATAGTTCATACATCATAGTTATTCTTCACATATGTCGCCCTAAAGGGCTCTTTTAATGTTGGGTGCCTCGTTCCACCCATATTTCGCCCTGAAGGGCTTCCCCTCTGCGAAAATCTCCCAGAGGGATGCCTTCGGCACATTCAATCTGCGGATATCTGCGTCCTCAATACATATTTCGCCCTAAAGGGGTAATTACCGCAGCTCATAGTTCATAGCTAATAGATCATAGCTATTCTACACATATGTCGCCCTAAAGGGCTAATTACCGCATCTCATAGTTCATAGCTAATAGATCATAGCTAAATAGCTATTTCATGAGTACCATCTTCTTCACCTGACGGAAGGAGTTTCCGCCCTTCAGGGGTGCTGCATCGATCACATAGAGATAGACACCGGATGAAAGATTAGCCGCATTGAAGACCATATCGTGATATCCTGCCGGCTGATTTGAATTCACCAGGTCTGCCAGCAATTCACCATTCAGACTGTACACCTTTAGCGATACTTTGCTGTCGGATGGCAGAGCGTACTTGATTACGGTAGATGGATTGAACGGATTCGGATAATTGGGGAACAGGGCGAATTCCGTCGGTGTCAGGTCCACTTCAACTGCGACAACGGGTGAAAAAGCAGTGGAACCGTCAAAATCAATCTGTTTCAGCCTGTAGGAAATGGTGCCTTTCCACGAGATGAATCTCAAATTGTCGTCATAAGCGTAATTGCTCACGCCTGTTGTGGTGCCTCTGCCTTCAATGAATGCTATCTTTTGCCAGTCACCATTCAATTTTCTCTCGATTTCGAAGCCACGGTTGTTTTTCTCGGAAGCTGTAACCCAGTTCAATTTTATTCCCGTTCCCTCAAAAGATGAAGTGAAGGATGAGAGTTCGACGGGCACCAATGTGACGACCTGTGCCTGATTACTGTAGTCGGAATTTGAGCCCTGACTGGTCATTTTCACACGATATGTGTAACCTGTACTTCCCGAAACTGTTGTATCCTGAAAGGCGACGGTGTTTGCAGGAAGCGTGGCAACCACAGAATAGTTGTTCGCCGAGGTGGAATCACCCGATTTTCTCTCGAGAACAACATTCGCCTCTGCAGATGAGTTATCCGACCAGGTCAGCGTTACTCTGTTGTATTGTGTTGAAACTGCCGAAAGGTTTGAAGGGGTGTTAAGTTTCACCCTGAATACCAGATGATTTGAGTAACCCGTAAAGAAATTCTTCTCCGTAACTCCCACTCTCCAGTACCTTACAGCTCCTTCGGGAAGATTGCTGAGCGTAATTGAAGTATCAACTGTTGTTTGCAGCACAGGTGATGTAAAAAGTGAATCTGATGACAACTGAACAGAATAGGTTGTAACAGACCCTTCAGGATCAAGACCTTTTGAGTTTCCCGGCTTACTCAGAACAGGCAACAGGAAGTTCGCTTTTGACCATTTAAGTGTGACTGTGCTGTTCACCAACTGGTTGTTTGCCGGCGATGCGGGCACCGGGGCGATAAAACTTGCATCAACCAGACTGTAGAGTCCGCCGGCGGTAAGTCCCGATGTGGAGATAAAGTCACCTGTCTTAATGGATGTTCCTGTCAAATACCATTTGTCGGTGAAAACTATTGCTTTTAATGCACTCGTATCAGAATTGCCGACGGAGGAGGGTGAAATTCGGGTCTTAAGTGTGTAATTATAATTGGACCCGCCCGTGGCTACAAGCTTCCACTTCCCAAAATAGTATTTAATATCCTCGGTTTGTTGTGGATCTTCACCAAAATACGCCAGAGTCATATTTGAAGGAAGTGTTCCGGTTGTACCCCACTGGATTTGAGCAATCACAACACCATTGAGCTCGTATGTTGAAAGTCCACCGGGAGCTGGTGGCGGATTGGGCACGACCAACGGTGGCTCAACTGTCATATCATATTCATAGGCACCGAGATCAACGGGACCCGTTCCCAGAGCCACACTCCGCTGATTCCCGTTGAAGTCCTGAGCCACACCCGTTGGATAACCAAAAGCATCAGTGAATGCAGCATCCGGATTCTGTGTGTCGATGGCGAGTGAAACGGTATCGGCAAATGCAGGCTGGTTAACAAATGAAAAATCTCCTTTGCCAAGCAGGGTGAAGATACTGTCCCTGTTATTTACAAATGTCCCCGCAAGATAAAGCAGTCTGCCCGTCCCGGGAGACGTGTCGAAAAGATTGAAATTAAAATTTGTGAAACTTGAAGCAGACCGGGTCCATACACCGAAATGCGTTCCGTTTCCTCCGGCAGGATTGCTTATCCTATTGGAAAGGATATTGTTCATGATGTTTATACCGGTTGTTCCGGGGCTGTTCACAAAAATACAACTTGAATATGTTTCAGAAGGCTGATTGTGAGTAATCTGACCGGCAAGCCGGATCGAATTGTTTATTACATTTATCCCGCCGCCATTCTGAATGAAGATTCCGCTGGTCATCGCATTTGCTGCATTTTTTTGACCGGAGAGAATATTCGAGATAACATTGTTGGTAACTGTAATAACTGCTTCAGGGCTGTTCGGAGCCAGATAAATTCCGATTGCCGGTTGAGCGTCTGTGTTCAAACCTGTATGTGTGACATCATGAATGTGGTTTCGGTCAATCAAACCGTTTATCGGAGATGCAACCGCTGCAGGATTTACAAAATATATCCCATATACTGCGTTCACACCATTGCCTGTTACTCCGGAGATTATATTCTCTGTGATCCTGAAGTTCTTTGTGGTCCGCATGTAAATACCCTCCCTGCCAATTCTTAAACCTGTATTTGTACCACCTATGATATTCTTCGAAATATAAATCGAGTCGCAATCGTTCCAGGCTTGAATACCGGTCGAAAGGGAGTAGAAAAAGTTATTTGTCACATATGAATTTTTTGCAAAATTAAGGGAGATTCCGGTTCCACTTAGGGTATCGGCACTTCCGATATTAAGGTTTTTCAGTACAATCCCTCTTCCGGCAGCAATAATGCCACCCGAACCCTGGTTTGTTCCGGTGAGTAAAATCGTAAGATTCCTGGTGGAACCCCCGGGTGTATTTGAGCCGTCAAATTCGATCCATGAATTGAAAATGTAAAAAATCGATGCATCAAGGGGTCCCCTTATAGTTGTGTTTACCCCTGCAGCCGGAGCGATCCTCAGTTTTGCTGTTTCCGATGGAGTGAAGGTTGAGATCGTGTTCAGACCTAAAGCAGTTGCGTTTACATATGCTGTGTCAACCAAAAGAAAGTTCGTGTTTGCAGAAATACCTCTCCGGTTGTAATCATCAATTGCCGCAGCCATCGTGGCATAGACAGCCTCCGTTCCCGTTGAAGCGAAGAGAGACCCCTGATAAGGATTTCCTCCTTCCATCAGAACAGGCTCTTTTGCAGGCGAAGCCGGGTTGGTTTTGAAGTAAAGGTTTTTTCCTGTAACCCTGTTGAAAGCAGTCAGCCCGATTGTATAGTTACCCGAAAGTGGTCCGGCCATTACAGCGAGTTCATAAAAGGTTTCGGGTGAAGTGCCGCCGGGTGGATTTATTCCAGCGCCACCGTAAGGATATGTCCCACCATTTGGTGATGGAAGATTGTCCTGGGCGGCGATATAGACCTGAAGGGTATCGTTCGCTGAGGCGTTTGCAAGTACCGGATCAATTGTAAACGAGACTGTATCGGGAGTGACAAGTGTTCCCGCCTGCGAGACAAACGAAACCGCTCCTTTTGTTTTGAACCAGACTCTGGGAGAATTGCCGGCTGTCGCCACTCCGTTTCTGTCTCTGACAGCGGCTTTAAATGTGAGCGTTTGTCCAAGTTGAACCGAAGAAGAAAATGGCTTCATTGAGAGATACGGAGAGGTTTTGTCATTATCAATTCCGGTAAATTCAAATGCGCCGATATCGGGTGAGGTCGAGCTTCTCACATTACCGTCCAAATCGGTAGTAACACCCGCAACAGGAATTCCTGCATTGCTCGCTTGTGTCGGAGTGGTTGTGCTCACTCTAAGATCAAATGGTGTAATCATTGAATTAATGAAAGGAATGGTAGAAAAAGTGGAATTGTAGTCTCTGGTACCCTCCCTTGACTCATTCCAGAGAGCAATCACATGATCTGTGAGAGTTCTATTCAGCACAGTTCCGATTGCTGATACACCCCTGTTGGGTGAAGGTGCCGCAAAATAATAGATATTGTAGTTTGATTCATCGGAAATTCTGTAAAAACCTGAGGTGTTGACGGCACCGATTAATACAGCAGTGCCTTGCCCGCTTGTTCCCGGGGTCGAATTATTTATAAAAATGTTGTTCTTTAGATCGACTTTTCCTAATCCCACATCTCCCAGATAAAGGCAGGTGGAATATACCACGGCAGAAACAGAAAGGTTATTAGTCACTAATACTGTATTGTGAGCAAGTTTTATATTTGAACCGCCACCCGTCGGTGATTTCACTTCGATCCCGTTTACGGTGGCCACCGAACTTATGGAGTTCGAGCTCTTAAGGTCTGAAATAACATTGTTTGTAATTGCCACTTCAATAATTGAGTTGGAAGTGCCGGCATTACAAAGTATTCCGTTCACCTTTGTCGAGTTTCCCGGCATGTTTGACTCAAGATTATATATCTCGTTCCCCGAAATGGTTACAGTCGATCCTGTACTGACTCTGTTTGAAAGGATACCCGTTGTTACACCCGAGGTAGCGGCAGGAGATGATGGAATCGGGTTTTGCTTTATGTTGAAGATACGGTTGTTTCTTACAATTACTTCTCCCTGATTGGCGAATGTGGGAGCATCAATCGAATTGAGATTAATTCCTGAAGTGTTTCCACCACCAAAGGTTGAAATAAGAATATTACCAATATCTGTTTTTTCAATCGTCAGGTCCTTCTGTTTGTACGCGAAAATCCCATGTGCGGTTGTTACGCCGGAAGTTCCGCTAAAATTGACATTGCCAATAAAATTTCTTCCCGTTGTAGCTGTAATTTTGTTACCGGTATCGGGATTTGTGTCGCTTGCTCCGAGTAAATATACTCCAATCGCTCCAAAATCTTCAATTTTTATATCTTCAAATGTGTTATAACTGACAGATGCTATTGAGTCGGTGAAATTACTGCCTATCGCACCCAGAATAATTCCGGTTGAAACACCATATGGTGTCGAGCTCGTGCTCATAGCCATGTTTGCTTCTATTTTCCGGAAGGTGTTGTATTTGGAACCAATGCTGGTCATTACTGTACCTATGGAAACTGAAGAGCCTGTTACTGTTATTGCATGTTCAAATCTCGTGGCTGTAGTGGTATTTCGGGGATCATGAACAATCTTTACTCCCTCAATGGTTGTATATGAAACACCTGCGAGGCGAAGTATAGCTTCACCTGCGAACGGTCCAATTTGATTTGTCAAAAACGAACCATTGGTGGGTGAAAGGGTTACAGTCGCCCCGTTTGCAGGTTTTATTGTAATTGTGTTTGTAGCCGAAGTGCCGTTGATCAGCGAAAGGTGCATGAAGTCATCATAAGTTCCGTTTTGAATAAGGAATGTAACCGGGCCCAAAATACCTCTTGTATTCAGTGCGATTACCATATCACTTATCGTTTTGAAATCGCCGGTTGCTCCGACTGTATATGTCCCTGTTGCTATCGGTGTGGAAACCTGTGTGAATCGGAGAAGAGTACCCGGAAGCGGGGTTTTGGGAATGTTATCGTAGCTTAGACTCATGCTCTGATGATACGATGGATTCAGTGAATCAGCTCCTATGTTAACGGAAAGAAAGCCATTAGTTCCGGTTGCTGAGCCTGAAGCGTTAATTGCCTGGTTGCTTGACATTCCAATTGTCACCGATATCGAGGGAGCGGGATTAATGGTGCCGTATATGAATTCTATGACATTTGTGGTTTCATACAATTTTATCATAAAACTCGAATAACCCGTACCAGTACTCCATTTTACCCTCTTGAAGTCGACGGACAAAACCCTGTTTGGGGCTGTTCCCGAAGTCAGATACTGTATGCTGTTTGTGTCCTGAGCCTGAAGATCATCCCAAAGAGGAGCTATTATCCTTCTGATCAGACTGTTAAGGGAGTTTGTATTTCCGGAGGAACCCAGACCCGATCCCATTCTGATGAAACCATTTGTTGATACCTGAAATGAATCAAAAACCTGACTGTTATAATTAAATGAGAATCCAATTGGTGTTGCCAATGAAAAATTTTCATTCAGAAAGGCGGGATTTGAAATGTATCGGAAATTATTTCCACCAGTCAGTGTGGTGTAAGTGCCTGTGGTCTTTTCCATCACATAATTCATCTGTCCGTTAACTGTTACAGACAAAAGAAGAATAACAACGATTGTAGCAAGTAGTGTTGATCGCATGATTTCACCGGATAATTTTTGATTAAAAAATGATTAAACCGCAGCAGGACGGCCGGAACTGTTGCAGTTCAGAAAATGAAATACAAAATGTTTTTAAAGAACTTTGAAGAACTCGATTCAAATATATTATACTTTTTAGGTATTATTCTATTTGATTATGATAAGATTGCGCAATTTTATCAAAAAAAGGGGAGTTTTTTTGAGGTTTGAGGTTTGAGGTTTGAGGTTTGAAAGTATTTATTACCTCACCCCCGGCCCCTCTCCTGAAATGAGAGGGGAGGATTGGTAAAGATTTGTCGCCACAATAGATTCAAAAGTCTTCCGTGGAATCCGTGATTAATCCGTGAAATCAGTGGAACCATTTCAATATATCTGCGGAAATCAGTTTAATCTGCGTGTATCCGCGGGCTCTTAAGAACTTATAAGCCGGACCTGAGAAATTCATCAATCGCGGTGGCGGCTTTTCGTCCCGCACCCATCGCAAGAATAACTGTTGCACCACCCGTGACAATGTCACCACCGGCAAAGACACCCTTTTTTGATGTTTTCATTGTGGCTTCATCAACGAGGATGTTTCCCCATTTGTTGAAATCGATATCTGGTGTGGTCTTCTTGATTATCGGGTTTGAGCCGTTACCGATAGCTATAACTGCCATGTCGATTGGCATAACATATTCCGAACCGGGAACGGGCACAGGTCTTCTTCTGCCGGATGCATCAGGTTCGCCGAGCTCCATCTTTTGAAGTTTTACTCCGTGCAACCAGCCTGCATCATCACCCAGAAACTCGAGAGGATTGGTCAGCATTACAAACTGAATCCCCTCTTCCTTTGCATGATGAACTTCTTCTATTCTTGCCGGCATTTCCACTTCACTTCTGCGGTAAATTATGGAAGCGGTTCCGGCACCGAGTCTTTTTGCAGTTCTTACTGCATCCATGGCAGTGTTACCGCCACCAAAAACAGCAACATTTTTTCCTTTAACATCAAAAACAGGCGTATCAAATTCGGGAAACTTGTAGGCTTTCATCAGATTGACCCGGGTGAGGAACTCGTTGGCAGAGTAAATTCCGTTGTAGTTTTCACCGGGGATATTCATGAAGTAAGGAAGTCCTGCACCCACTCCGATAAAAACAGCATCATAACCCTCAGTGGTCATCAACTCATCGATTGTATCGGTGAATCCGATAACTGCGTTTGTTCTGAATTCCACTCCGAGAGCTTCAAGGGCATCCACTTCAGCTTTTACAATCTCTTTTGGGAGTCTAAATTCAGGTATACCATAGATAAGCACCCCGCCAACATCGTGAAGTGCTTCAAAAACCGTAACATCGTGTCCCAGTTGAATGAGCTCTCCGGCACAGCTCAAACCTGCAGGTCCTGAACCGATAATTGCAACTTTTTTGCCCGATTTTTCTTTTATTTCAGCGGCACGAATTCCAACGGTATTCCTTTCATAATCAGCTACAAATCTTTCCAAGCGACCTATGGCAACGGACTCACCCTTTACACCGGTAACGCATTTGGCTTCGCACTGTTCTTCCTGTGGACAAACACGACCGCATACAGCAGGAAGGACATTGTTTTCTTTGATTTTTGCGGCTGCTGCAAGATACTCGCCATCGGCGACAAGCTGAATAAAATCTTTAATCTTTACTCCAACCGGGCATCCCTCAACACATTTTGGTTTGGGACACTGAAGGCATCTTTCAGCCTCGAGTTTCGCAAGTTCTTCCGTAAATCCAAGATTTACTTCTGTAAAATTTTTATTACGAGTCTGAGGGTCCTGCTCAGGCATCGGCTGGCGAGGGATTTGCATCCTCTCTTTTTTTGTTAATTCTGCCATTGTTTCTCTTTATTAATAAAGGGTCTTAAAATGTTTTTACTGCTTCCGCATACTGTTTGTCGATGTTACAGATGTGGTGCTCGAGTGAGTCCTTCTCTTCAGCTCCGTAGGTATTGTTTCTTTTTATCAGGAGGTCAAAATCAACCTCATGTGCGTCAAATTCGGGTCCGTCAACACATACAAAAACCGTTTTACCGCCAACAACCGCTCTGCAACCGCCGCACATCCCTGTTCCATCAACCATTACAGGATTCAAGCTGACAACAGTTTTTATTCCGTATGGTCTGGTCACTTCGGCTATTGCCCGCATCATCGGGATGGGTCCAATTGCCAGGACAAAGTCGATTTTCCGTCCCGATTCGATCAATTCTTTCAACTTCCCTGTGACGAAGCCATGATAGCCGTAGCTTCCGTCGTCAGTGGTAACAAAAACTTCATCACAAATTGCACGCAGTTCGTCTTCGAGGATGACATATTCCTTTGTCTTACCGCCAATAATGGAAATAGTGTGATTGCCGGCTTCCTTGAGGGCTTTTGCAGTCGGGAAAGCAATTGCTGTTCCGACCCCGCCACCAATGCTGACGGCTGTACCGAAATTTTCTATATGGGAAGGCAGACCGAGGGGTCCCACCACATCGAGAAACGAATCACCGGCTTCGTGAGAGTTGATCTCTTTGGTTGTTTTTCCGATTCCCTGAACAATAATCGTTATCGTTCCTTTTTCGATTGAGGAATCTGCAATTGTTAGGGGAATTCTCTCACCCTGCGGCGAAATTCTAACTATAACAAACTGACCTGCTTTTCTTTTTGCGGCTATTTTTGGTGCCTCAATTTCGAATTTCTTCACTTCGGGTGCCAAAAACTGTGCTGAAACTATCTTAAACATTAACCTACCGTGTTTAATTATTGACTGACTGAAAAGACCTTTTGATCTTTACAGTTTTGGGTAAACTCTTTTTATCAATTTTTCCTGATGACCCGCGAAGTTTTAGAAAACCGTAGTAAAACGCCAAAACTGTGAGGGAAGAAAGGAAAGCTATTAACTCTTTATTCGGACTCCCGTCATAAAAATAAATTACGATTCCGATCGTAAATATGAAAAGAAAGAGAGGAATTCCGTAAACCATAATTACCGCCTTGAGAATATCGGTTCCTTTCACTTCCACCACCACTTCATCGCCCGGTTTTGCATCCAGATTGTCGAGCACTGTGAGTCTAGAGTAAACCCCGTCGCTGTTTGTACTGCAAAATGGTTTGGCGGCACAGGTTTTACAATTGCCTTTATCCATAATGGCAATTTCGGCGAGATCACCTTTTTTCTCGAGAATAATTCCTTCCTCGGTGAAGACTTCCATCATTTGCCTAATTAATCTCTATCATTCGGATAGCTTTTGTCTGGCATTTTTCAAAAGGAATTTTTTCAGCATCGAGTAGACCGTATTTTATCACTGCGAGATTGTCTTCCATCTCCACTCCACCATCAGATTTTCTTGCACAAATGCTGCAACCCATACAGGAGACGGAACAAACAGCCTTCGAAGTTTTTGGATCGTCATGGCTTTTGCAAAAAACGAACACTTTCCTGTTTGCAGGATGCATTTCAATTATGTTTCTCGGACACGCCTTTTCACACTTTCCACAACCGGTGCAAAGCGATTCAATAACCTCGGGAAGTCCGTTTTCACCCATTACCATCGCACCAAAAGGACATGCCGTTACACAGTCGCCACCACTCAAACAGCCGTAAAAACAAAGTTTGTCACCCCCCGAAAGGAGATCCATCGCGCTGCATGTAAGGGGTCCATGATAAGTTGCAAATTTCTGAACCGCCTCCTTGTTTCCACCACGACACAAAACCCTTGGTAAAAATCTGACTACCTCGCCGGCTTCTTCACCCATAAGGCGGGCAATAGAGAGGGCGGTTTCGGATCCTCCGACGGGACATCCGTTGGTCTTTGCGGTTTTCTCTACAACATTCACCGCGAAATCATAACACCCTGCATAACCGCATCCACCACAGTTTGCTCCGGGAAGAACATCATTGATGTCCCCGATCAGGGGATTCTCCTCAACCCGTAATTTTTTGTCTGCTATTGCGAGAGCACCGGCAAATATAAAACCGAGTCCTCCCATTGTGACAAGTGCAATTATAAATTGAGTGTCCATTTCAACTCCTTGTATAATCTTTGAAACCCGGTGAATAATGCCTTTTACCGTTTTTATCGATAATCATGAATTCACACCCGGGGAAATTCTTAATGAGCTCTTTACTTTTCTCAATTCCGAGAATAAAAAATGCTGTGGCGAGTGCGTCAGCTGTAGTCACATCATCAGCAAGAACTGTAACCGACGAAACTTTAGCGGCCGGAAAACCTGTTTTCGGATCGAAGAGGTGGCAGTAGCGCTTTCCATCAACCTCAAAAAAGTTTTCATAGTCACCCGATGTCGCAACAGCCTTTTTGCCCGGATATAAAATTTCGACAATCCCGCTTTCGTTGAAGGGGTCCTGAATTCCGGTTGTCCACCCTTCCCCTTTTGCTCTGATTTCACCGCCCGCATTAATCAGGAAACTTTTAACGCCCATCTTTTCAAGAATGTAAAAGGCTCTGTCAACCGCATATCCCTTTGCAATTCCGCTCAAATCGAGGTGTATTTCGCCTTTTTTCCCGATCAGACTATCGTTAATAATTTTTATTTTGTCGATGCCGGATTTTCCAAGAGCAATTTTTATGGAATCGGATGCGGGCAGATGCATGCTTCCATCCTTGAATCCCCAAAGGCGGACCACACTTCCGAGAGTAATATCAAAGGCTCCCTCTGTTTTTGGAGACAGCTCCAATCCCCGCTTAACCAGAGCGACCACCTCGGGATTAACAGTCACTTTTCCAGAATCAACTTTATTTAAGGAGCCAATGGTGCTCGAGTCATTGTAATCGGTGAAGAGTGAATCAATCCTCCTGATCTCGTCAAAAGCCGCTTTGAAAGCTTTTTCATTTTGAGAAGCATCCCCTTCCTGCAATTGTACTTCAACAATCGTGCCCATCGCAGGAATAATCTGCTTCACTCTCTTCGGAGCCTCTTTTTCCACACCGGTAAAGAAGAGTCCGATCATGAAAAAGAGAATAAATGCCGCCAAAAACAGGATAGCTTTTTTGTTAAGCATCTGTTTTTAGACGACAGTAATCACGGTTTTGTGAGGGGCACATGCTATCATGTCACCCGGAAGAGCTATATGTCCCATGCTTCTGCAAATTCCGTGTTTACAGCCGTGTTCTTTCACAAATGCCCTGCCGTTTCCGACTGAAATCAGATTTCCGCCATATACTTTGATCTCTTTCTCAACACCTGTAAGAGAAACCTTTTCGACCTGTTTCCCCTCGGATTCGATGACCACAAACTTTTCTTTTTTGCTGTCATATGCCGCAAAGGGTCTTATACTCATCAGAAGCGCAGCATCAGAATCCTTGATTTCTCTTCGCAACTGTTTCAGACCTGAAGTGAATCCTGTCTCGGGGGTCAGTATCTCAAAATCACCGGTTTTGACAAAAATATCGGCTTTACTGCCCGCCGGAATTCTCGAAATTGAGATTACAAAATTCGGATTCTCCAGCCGGTCAGGACTGAATCCCATATTCCTGAGTCTTGAAACAAGAGTGGATTCCCCCATCAACAGTGTTGTGGAAGGTTTCAGTCTGATATCAGCCTCGCCTGCAAGTTCGTTTATCACTTTTGCTATCAGTCTGTTATTGTCGGGCAGAAGCGCTGCGAGCGTGATATCCCTCTCCCGGGTGGTAAACAGTTTTCTTAATCCGGCACCACTTCCCAAAGCTACGACTGCAAGTCCGGATATTTTCAAAAAATCTCTTCTGTTAATCATTTTTAAACTCCAAATAGTTTTATATCAAACCTGAAAAACCCATGAATGCCATTGCCAGCAATCCCGCAGTTATGAGAGTTATCGGAACTCCCCGGAACGGTTTCGGGATATCAGCAAGCTCAAGCTCCTCCCTGATTCCCGCCATTATTACGAGTGCGAGAGTGAAACCCGTACCGGCACCAAGACCGAAAAAGATACTCTGCATCATGTCATAATCACGCAGTGCCATAAAAAGAGCAAGTCCGAGTATCGCACAATTTGTTGTTATCAGAGGCAGATAAATACCGAGTGCCCTGTAAAGGGGCTGCGATGTTTTCTTAATGAACATTTCCACAAACTGCACAAGAGATGCAATTACGAGAATAAATGAGACATACTGCAGGTAGTCGAGACCCGCAGGAATGAGAATCAAATGATTAATCATCCATGTCACCACTGCCGTAAGCACCAGCACAAATGTCGTTGCAAGTCCCATCGAAAAAGCAGAGGTCAGTTTATTCGAAACGCCGATGAAGGGACAAATTCCGAGGAAATATGACAACACAAAATTATTAACTATTGCGGCAGAAAGAAATACGATAAGCAGGTCCATTTTATGCCTCCTCTCCCTCATTTTGTTGTTCGACAGGAAGTGCGACCTGACGCGATGCCCTGTTGGCTTCAATCACTTTTTGGCGTGCGTTCTCTTTTTTTCTTTGCTCGAAGAAATTTGCAGTACCAAACAGGATCCCGAGAGTTAAAAAAGCTCCTGCAGGCAATATGAATATCAGCATTGGTTCAACTGTGGCGGGAAGAATGACCGTTCCCAAAAGCTGGTTTGAACCGAGAATCTCCCTTATCCCGCCAAGAACAAGGAGTGCCAGCGTAAAGCCCGCTCCCATACCAAGAGCATCGAACGCCGACCGGACAACTGTATTCTTCGATGCAAAGGCTTCTGCCCTTCCGAGAATTATGCAGTTCACCACTATCAGGGGGATGAATGGACCGAGTGACTTGCTTAGTTCGGGAAATTGAGCCTTCATTACAATATCAACTATCGTAACGAAAGTTGCTATCACAACTATGTAAGCGGCAATTCGCACCTGATTGGGAATCAGTTTTTTGATCATTGAAATGATGACACTGCTAAAAAAGAGAACAAATGTTGTGGCGAGTCCCATCGCGATGCCGTTCATTACCGAAACAGTCACTGCAAGAGTGGGACAGGTACCCAGCACCTGTTTAAAAATCGGATTCTGCTTCCAGATTCCATTCATGAAATCATTCAGAGGGCTGTTTGCTTTGCTCATATTTTCCCCTCTTTTTTTAGTTTTCTTAGTTCGTCCAATCCCTCATTCATTATCTTAACGACAGCTTTGGAGGATATGGTGGCACCGGTGATTGTAACTATGTCGTTGGGTGATTCGGCAGCTCCCTTTTTTCCGACAATATGAGGATCAGGATTCACCTTTTTGAACTGGTTGGTGAAGCCCTCTTTGGTGATCTCTGAACCGAGACCGGGGGTTTCCACCTGCTCAATGACAGTGAGGCCGGTAATTTTTTTCAGATCGGGTGTAACACCCATCATCAACTTCACCAGTCCCTGAAACCCGTTTCCTTTGCAAGGAAGAGCATAACCGATAACTTTTCCGCTGCCGTCCATTACTTTGTAGAGGTCGGAGGTGGTACCGGAGACTTTCTCCTGTTTTTTGCCTTCGGGATGAACAATAAATATCGCTCTCTCAGTCTCTTTCTGGGCATTCAGTTTAATCTGAGGATCAGCCCACTCAAAAATCTTTGCAAGCAGTCCACCCGAAATTGCTCCAATCACAAGGAGCGTAAGTAACATCTTAACTACAGTGTTCATTTTTCCGCTCCAAAAATTACAGGTTTTGTATATCTGTTTATAAGCGGTACAAATCCGTTCATAATCAATATTGCATACATAACACCCTCGGGAAGTCCGCCGAACAGTCTGATCATTACGACAATCAGTGAGATGCCAAGACCATAAAACCAGATTCCCTTGTTTGTAACGGGAGATGTAACCCAGTCGCTCGCCATGTAAACAGCACCAAACATAAAACCACCCATAAAGAGATGGTGAAATGGTGATGCAAATTTTCCCGGATCAAGAAACCAGAAAATTCCTGCGAAAAGTATCATCCCCAGAACCATCGCAACAGGTACACGCCAGTTCAACACCTTCATTACGACCAGAAAGATCATCCCAAGAAGTATTGCAAGGGCAGAAGTTTCGCCGATCGATCCGCCGATATTTCCGAGGAAGAGTGACATCAGGTCAATTCCACCTTTGGATGCGATCGCTTCAAACTTATACTGACTTAATGGTGTCGCCGAGGTCACTGCATCAACAGCCATAGCGGGGGGTGTCCATGTTGTTGTTGCCACGGGATATGCGGCCTGTAAAAACGCCCTGCCCACAAGAGCCGGATTGAATATATTGTATCCCAGTCCGCCAAACACTTCCTTACCGAATCCAATTGCCACGACAGACCCGATAAAAGCGAAGACAGGATTAAAGTTTGGAGGAAGTATCAATCCCAGCAGTAGACCGGTGATGACCGCACTTCCGTCCATCAAAGAAACTTTCTGCTTCCTGATATACTTGATGGCATACTCTGTCAGCAATGCTCCGGCAATGGCAGAGGCAACAACGACGAGTTGGAACAATCCAAAATAGACCACTCCCATAACAAGCGGTGGAAGAAGTGACGCCACCACAAGCCACATCGCTTTTTGTGCACTCAATGAAGAATGGACATGAGGTGTACTCGTGAGAACGGGTTTCGATTTCAGTTCAACTGTACCGGTATTTTCCATATCAGGCACTCTTCCTTTCCTGTGACTTCAACCGGATTACTTCTTTCTTCCCAAGCCTTATCCACTGAACAAGAGGAATATTTGCAGGACACTCATATGCACAACAGCCACACTCCATGCACACGAGAATTCCCGCCGATTCCGCATCTTCAAATCTCTGCAATTTCGAAAATTGTGATATTCGGGTTGGCAGGAGATTTACAGGACAAACCTCCACACATTTTCCGCATCTCAGACACGGTATAGCCTCCTGCGGTTTCGATTCTGCCTCGGTGAGAACAAGAATTCCCGATGTAGCTTTCATCACGGGAGCCGAGTAATCATACAAATTTGCTCCCATCATGGGACCACCCGCAATCACTTTTATGGCATCGGGTTTCAAACCGCCACACCAGTCCAATATATAGGATACAGGTGTTCCGATCGGAACAATCAGATTCTTTGCTTCGCTTATTCCTTCTCCTGTTACATTCACAAAAGCAGTTATCTGAGGTTCGCCCTCCACGACAGCTTTGTAAACTGATACTGCTGTTCCGACATTTTGCATTACCACACCGGCATCCATCGGCAGTTTTCCCGGAGCAACTTTTCTTCCGGTAACGGCATATATCAGCATTTTCTCTGCACCCTGCGGATATTTTACGGGCAACACTTCCACAGCGATGTCATTTCTTCCTTTGAGTTTGTCTTTAAGTGCCTTTACCGCCTCCGGTTTGTTGTCCTCGATGCCGATAACGCAATCAACCCCGAGAATTTTCATCAGTATTTCGATGCCACCGATCAGTTGATCTGTGTACTCGAGCATTAAACGGTAGTCACGCGTCAGATATGGCTCACATTCTGCACCGTTTATTATCAATTTTTCGATTTTTTTACCGGGTGGCGGGGATAACTTGACAAAGGCGGGAAATGCAGCCCCTCCCATGCCTACAATTCCGGCTTCTTTGATCCTTTGAAGAAGTTCTTCTTTTGTGGCAGTCCGGCAGTCAAGCGGTTCCATATACAGCGGGTTATCATCTTCAGACACTGCAATTTCCATCACAGTTTTTGGAACACCGGAGAGGTGTGCGGTCTTCGCTATTTTTGTTACGGTCCCGGTTACAGGTGAATGGACAGGGGCTGAAATAAATCCGTCGGACTCGGCAAGCAGTTCACCCTTTCGCACAGAACTCCCTTTTTTGACGAGCAGTTTTGATTCCTTTCCCGCATGCTGGGAAAGAGGAAGATAAACAGTCTTTGGATTTGGAATACTTTCAAATGGCTTATCCTTTGACAATTCTTTAGATTCCGCAGGATGCACTCCACCTTTGAAAGTCCCTTTAGTGCTAAATGATCTGAACATTTACATACTTTTATTTGTGGCAGTAATCTGCATCAAAAATTATACCACGCTAAAATTACCTTTATAAATCATAATCCAGACATTTAATCTTCCGTTTTTCAAAATCAGTAAATATTTTCTATTTATTGATAAAATGTGACCTTTGATACTCTACACTCATTGTTATATTTGGAGTTTCAATTTCTAATTTTAATGGAGAAGTAGAGAAAGAGTGAGCATTAAAAGATCGGCCGGAATCTGGAAAGAGACATTATCGAGTGGCAACTTTAAATGGTATTTTATCGCAACAGTGATTTTCAGTCTGGTGCTGGCATACTTTGCACCGAGAGTGCTTGAATGGAATGAATTCAGGAAGGGTTTTAGTTTTGATGATCCCCTTTTAACCACTTTTTCGCCTGTCGATCTCACATGGTTTACTTTTATTGCACTTTACGGGGGAGTCTTCATAACATTTCATTATTTTTCTGATAAACCGGTCAGATTCATGATGGGATTTCAGGCATATTTTTTTCTTTTAAGTTCCCGCCTGATAGCGATGACATTCCTGCCTTTAAAAGCTCCTGAGACACTTATCCCCCTCTACGACCCTTTTATCTCTTCCCTCAGTTCGGGCATCGTCCTGAAACATGACCTCTTTTTTTCGGGACATTTTTCTGTCGCTGTCCTTCTTTCTTTTGTTGTGGCTGACAAGGTCAGGAAATACATTCTCTTATTCCTCGCGGGAATAATGGCGGTATTCATCCTGCTGCAGCATGTCCACTACACCATCGATATCTTCGTTGCTCCCTTTTTCTCCTTTGCCATTTGGAGAATGATAGTGGCATTCAACAAAAAAATTGGATTCACCCCCGAAGTTTAATCAGGGATTCAGACTCCTTTGTTTCATCCACACCTCCACCCAGTCGGTGAACGGTTTTGAAAGTGGAAATGCTGTAAGTTTGCCTCCGAATCCCATATAACGGAAATATATTGAATTGGTTTCGGTGACTTTCAAGTCTTCAATCTTCTTGGTGTCAATTTCTGTTTTGTACTTTTCCGCCAGACCTGCTGTATTGTTTACCATCGCTTTGAAATATTTTTGGAACCCCAGATCCCGTTTTAATTTGTCTTTCACTGCCTCGTATTCTTCATCGTAAACGATGTCATCAGTTTTTTTGTCGACAAGATTAAGGATCATATATTCTTCCCCAACCTTTACGGGACCAAATATTCTCCCGGGGTTAAGTTTCAATGCGATCGTACCTGCTTCACCATAGTCTGAAGCTGGTACAAATTTGTCAGAGTTCCCGTTCAGTTCTGAATTGCGACTTCCATTTACTTCAGCAGCCAGAAGGGAGAAGTCGACTCCGGAGTCAATTTTTGCAAGTATCGATGAAAGTAAATCGAGATCGGTACTGACAGCCCTCAGAAGTTTTATGTTTATACCGCCTGCTTTCCCGGAATTTCGCTTGATAAAGTAGTCCTTCACTTCTTCATCACTTATTTTTGCAGAATCCAAATAAAGCATCTGGTAGGCATTTGAGAGGGTAAAATCCCTCCAGATGTTAAACTCACGCCGGACATCGGGTTTTTTATGCAAACCTCTTTTCATTGCTTCCTCAGCGAGAAGTTCGGATTCGATATAGTCCCGTGTCCAGTTTTTCACTTTTATCGACAATTTGCTTTTATCGATCGATTCAATCTCCCTTACATCACCTGCGAGGTAGTAGATAAAGTCCTCGAGTGGATACTCTTTTCCATTATGAGAGAAGTATGGCAATTGTAAAGAGTCTACCGGAATCCCTTTTTTAATGAGCCAGAAGTAATCACTTTTTAAAGTCCATTTTGCATCTTTACCGAGTGACTCCCTGAAACTTTTATCATTATCGTACATCTCTTTAAGTACAGAATGAAATCTGTCGAGGAACAGAGAGAAAAGTCTTGCATCGGTATTGATTTTTAGTCCTTTGAAGAAATCTTTTTTGAAAATCTTGTAGTATTTGTCGGTCAGTCTTTCTACATAAAGTTTTTTCACGCGGGCGAATTCATTTTCAATTTCAGTGGAATTCTTAAAAGATGAGTCTCGTTTTATGTCTATTTTGAAGATATACCACATATTGTTGAACTGAACGGGTTCGGTATATTCACCCGGCTTTTTCACATAAAGTTTTGTTTCAATATCATAATCGAACATCCCGTATGTATAAGTTAACATATTCTCAAATGCACGCTCCCCGTAGATGCCAAAGAAAAGGGAATCAAACGAGACACCCGATTGGAGGATATCAAACGCCCTTTTTATCTCATTTTCATTGCTGTTTCTTATAGCCCTCAGTTCAATCTTTGTGATAGCCTTCGCCATCTCATTTGCAAGGGTCTGCTGAGTCTGATCAATCCGATCGATAATCTCCACTTTGAAAAGGGCATCGCTTGCGAACATTTTCTCAAACTGGTCTATTCTTTTTTTCACATCTTTAATCGTGTCCAGCCGGAGTATTTCAGCTTCAAGAGCAAACAGTTTCTCAGCAGCCACGGTGTAAATCAGTTCCTCTTTAAGTGCATTCTGAGCCCCCTTGACATGAGCAAGATATTTTGGAGTCATTTCATAACGGAGTATAAATTCCTTGTCGGTTATCTCCCTGTCACCGATCTTCGCCACCACATCCTTTTTTAACTGGGCAGTAATCGGGAAGGAAACCAGGAGGGAGAGAATTAGAATATGGAGTAGAGGCTTAATTTTCATAGTTATTTTGTTGTTTTATAATAGTCAATATTTCACGAAGTTTAGACGCTTGATTTTATTAATTACATCCGAGAAAATGGAAAACAAAAAGAAATATCCCTTATCCTTTTATCTCCTGACGGTTCTCGCACCTTTTGTCCTTATCGCATTACTCGAAGTGGTGCTGCGACTAAGCGGATACGCAAAAGATGAACCAGTATTCATTACCGTACCGGGAACCGAAGAAAAGCTTATGATGCTTAACCCGGACCTTACCCGTCGATATTTCAAAGGATCACAATTCGTTCCCCATTCCATAAATGATGTTTTTCTTAAAGAAAAAGACCCAAACACTCTCAGGATCTTCATCCTTGGAGAGAGCAGCGCAGCAGGATTTCCCTATGAACCAAACGGCTCATTCTCCAGATTTCTCGATCTCAAGCTAAAACTTTTGTATCCACAAAAAAAGTTTGAGGTTGTAAATTTAGGAATTGCGGCGATCAATTCTTATGCAATTTTGGATATACTCGAAGATGTTATAGCCCAAAAACCTGATCTGGTACTTGTTTATACGGGCCACAATGAATATTACGGTGCTTTGGGAGCTGCCTCACAAACGGGCATCGGGAGTTCTCCGGGTGTAACGAGATTTATGCTTAAAGCAGGCAACCTTAAAGTAATGAAACTGATTGGCTCCATTTTTTCCTCTTCCCCGGGGAATCTCTCAGAATCACAAGGCCTGATGGAGGCGCTCGCAAAAGACAAACTGATTCCCAAGGGTTCCGATCTTTATAGTGAAGGAGTGGAACAGTTTAGATACAATCTTTCTGAAATCTTCACCTCACTTAAACAAAACAATATCCCGGTAATTGCGAGTACACTGGTTTCCAATCTGGCAGACCAGCCACCCTTCTATCCGGAACTGTCAGGTGCTGGAAAAGCGTGGGATGAAGCCAACAGGCTCCTGAAATCAGGTAAAAACAGAGAGGCTTCTGCAAAATTTCTTGAGGCAAAGGAACTGGATGAGCTGAGATTCAGGGCTCCTGAAGATTTTAACAAAATAATTACAGAAAACGCCGCCGCTCTGAATTTTACAGTCGTAAAAGCGGATTCGATCTTTTCAACACGAAGTGAGAACAGCATACCCGGAAAATCGCTGATGGTGGATCACCTCCATCCGAACCTTACCGGCTACAGTTTGCTGGCTGATATCTTTCTCGATGCAATCATCAAATCAGGAAAGATTTCCGGGTCTCCTGCTTTTTCACCCGGC
This sequence comes from Bacteroidota bacterium, assembly GCA_020161395.1. Lineage (NCBI taxonomy): Bacteria > Pseudomonadati > Bacteroidota > Bacteroidota bacterium. The sequence continues at coordinate 86,378 of JAIUOE010000010.1, read as the reverse complement.
GGTAAATCACTGGACAGTCTGGCATTTTCAAAACTTGCGTTTTCTCAACTTGACTCTCTAATTGCAGAATACAGATTAGCCGGGATAATGTCGCAATGGCCTTTCGTAAGAAACGGAAAGAAACTGACTCTCGAACAGATAAGGAAACCCGTAACAATGCTCGATTCCCTGGCTTTAATGTCGGCTAAAGGGGACATCAAATGGCATGATGCCCACATAAAAGCTGCGCAGTATTTTACTGCCAAAAATGACCCGTCCGGAATGGAAAAGGAGTTCAGGGTTTTGATCTCACAATTCCATTACCAGACCACATTCTACGATATGCTTGCCGATGCATTCCTTCAAATGAAACTCTATTCCGAAAGTGGCAGAATATTTCACGAAAGTTACACCGTTAAACCCGGGGCATTCTCAACAAAATGGCTTGGTATCCTTGCTTTGAACGACGGTAAGGCTGCAGAAGCCAAAAAATGGTTGAGCGAAAGCCTTAATTACAACGGGAATGATGCCCAGACGCTCTATAATCTCTCGGGGGCATACATCAATCTGAAAGATTTCACTTCAGCAAAAACATATATCAGCCGTTGCCTTCAGGTCGATCCCCGTTTCCCCGGAGCTGCCCAACTTGCCGAGCAACTAAAAAACATCCGGTAGGTATAATCATTATGTCAGCCCTTTGGGTGACATGTGAGTAGAAGCACGATTTTATCTTGGTTGACAAATAGCGATATTCTGTGAGTACCCCCGAAGCGGGGTTATATGTTCGTAGACACACGACAGAATTCCTTGAATACCCCCGAAGCGGGGTTATATGTTCGTAGACACACGACAGAATTCCTTGAATACCCCCGAAGCGGGGTTATATGTTCGTAGAGGATTACATGTTCGTAGATTCCTTTATGATATTTATATGCCAATAATTATTTTTATAAACATTTTTTTCAATTTAATGAGTCGATCATGGGAAGTACATTTACTCAACTTTACATTCATGTGGTTTTTTCTGTTAAAAGAAGAGAAAGGTTGATTTCAAAACAATGGAAAGAAGAACTTTACAAATATATCTCCGGTATCATAACCAATAAAAAACAAGTTTTGTACATTATTAATGGAGACATGGATCATGTTCATATTTTGTTAGGGATTTCTCCGGATATTTCTATCTCAGAACTGGTAAAAGAGATTAAAAGAAGTTCATCACTTTTCGTTAATGAGAAAAGATTAGCAGTTGGAAGATTCAGTTGGCAGGAAGGTTTTGGTGCTTTTTCAATCGGTAAATCAGAGATAAGCCGTATTGTCCAATACATTAAAGATCAGGAAGTGCATCATCACCGAAACAGCTTTACAGAAGAATATGAGAAGTTTTTAACTTCGTACGGAATCGAATATAAAAAAGAATATTTGTGGAAAGAATGAGAAAAGCTTTACGAACATGTAACCCTCTACGAACATATAACCCTCTACGAACATATAACCCCGCTTCGGGGGTAGGAATGGTTTGTTGTTCTGCTCTCTACGAACATATAACCCCGCTTCGGGGGTATTATTTGATTATTGATCTTTCATCTACGAACATATAACCCCGCTTCGGGGGTATTATTTGATTATTAATCTTGCAGCTACGAACATATAACCCCGCTTCGGGGGTAAGTTGATTTGAAAATTCTCAGTCGACTCTTTTCTTTAGTAGCTATTCAATATTGATAGACAAAAAAAAAGGCTGCCTTTTCAAGCAGCCTTTTTAACAATAATTCAGTTAGAGTTGAATTACTTCAAGAGCATCATTTTACGGGTCTGGCTAAAGCTGCCTGACTGAATTGTGTAAAGATAGATACCTGAAGGCAATTTAGCTGCATCGAAGCTAACTTCATAGTTACCGGCTGATTTCTGCTCATCAACGAGAACTGCTACTTCCTGACCGATTGCATTGTAAACTACCATTCTTACATTACCTGTCTCAGGAATGCTGAAACGGATTGATGTTGAAGGGTTGAACGGGTTAGGATAGTTCTGTGTCATCGAATAGTTGTTAGGAATATTGTTGTCAATTTCCTTAACGCCTGTAACGACATTGATAAGGTTTGCAGTGGTGATTCTACCGAAAGTATCAACAGCAGTTGCACTTACATAATTGATGTGCCAGTTGAGTGTATGGTTGCTGCCAACACCGGCTTCGTTATCGTTCGAACCCTGGTTTGTTGCCAATCCAAAGTTAAGACCATATTTGTATTCGAGACCGAGTGAAGTGTAAGCAGGGAAAAGAACATTCTTTGAGAATATTTTGTCACCAGCTACAAGGTCACCGTTGGTACCGTCATCAAATAATCTGATAACTACTGCTGAGTCACTTGTTGGCCATCCGCCACCTGGCCATCCCAATGGAGCTGATGAACCAGCGATGATAGCGTTGGTAACAGATGTAAATGGACCGATAGGACCGCTTGCTCCGTTAGTGTTCACTGTGAACTTAATTGTACATGGCTGATTGATAACGATTGCAAGGCTTCCGTCATTGTATGTACCTTCCTGTACGAGGAAACCTGCAGTAAGATCAGCTTGTGTGATGATATACTGTCTGTTAGGACGGCTTTCCCATGCATTAGGTGTGTACCAGTATTTGTAGTTAAGTTCTTCACCGAGTGATACTTCTTTGTTGAAGGTTACTTCGTAAACATCAGGGTTAGCACTTGGAAGCATGATATTAACTTTCGAAGTCCAGCCGTTGAAGTTACCATTTACTGAAACGGTATCTTCTGATGGTGTGAATCTTCCTGAAAGTCTTTCGAGTTCCATGTTAACCGAGAATGTAAGGCTTAAGTTTGTTGTTGCCTGATAACCATTGTTGTCGAAGTAAACTACATCGAGAACGGTCGGATCACCGGCTACTGTGAGGCTTCTGTTTGCGACACTTTCCCATACATCAGCAGCAGCAGAGACATCTCTGAATCTGAATTTGTATTCAGCAGTTGCACCAGGTGCACCAACTGCAGGAACGGTTACAACCCAGATTGAGTCATTGCCGGCTGGCTTTGGAATTGGGTTTCCAGTGCCCCACCCGTTGAATGCACCACTGACAAACAAAGTATCTGCCATAGGATCGAAGTTACCGAGTGTAACCTGTTTTCCCATGTTGACTTTGAATGTCACAGCATTCTGGGCGAAAGCCATAGAAGCCATGGCTGCAACTAAAACTACAGCCGTAAAGAGTTTTTTCATAGCGTTTCTCCTCATTAAATGAATTTGTGATTTCAAGTTATTCAAAATGTTTGTTTAATTAAAGCCTAAAATTTGATACCCAGTGAGAAAAACTGTGTGTTTTTCAACAATCCAAAGTCCTGGTAAGCGTAGTCAAAAGATAAACCAAGATTTGGAGCGATATCATAATTTAATCCCACACCAAGTGTGAGCCCTTCCTCGGCATTATCAAGGAAGAGTGATTTGTAACCGCCCCGAAGAGCGATAAGATTTTTGTAAACGATCTCACCACCAACATTGATGCTCTCCGAGTTGTCACTCGGGTGAAGTGCATCGACACCGAGAGTCAATTTGAGATCCGAAGAGTTGATAACATCCATCGCCGCACCCACCTTGAAAGTCAAGGGAAGCGGGTATGGATCGGTTTTCAACTTTGCAAGAATCTGATCGTTGTTTCCAAAGATGCCCGGATCGATGTCATACAATACATAAAGGTCTTTTCCGTCCATCGTCATGTCTCCTCCAAAGTTAGAGATTGTGGCTCCAATTCTCAAGCCATAAATCTCCGAAAGGAAAAGCACTCCAAGGTCAAAAGCCACGGTTGATGCACTTGTATTCCAGATCGACTGCTGAACATACTTCACGGTACCACCGATTGAAAAACGGTCAGTGAGATTCATCGCATAATGCAAACCCAATGCCATGTCCTTCGCACCATATTTGGCGCCGGTTCCATCGGGTTCTTTTACGGTGGTAATCTCAGTCTCACCATAGTCAAGTAAGGTAACGCTTCCGCCGACTGTACCCCAATCACCAAGAGTCAACATTGCCGCAGCATAATTGAAGTTGATGTCAGCGAACCACTTGGTATGAGAAAAGTAAGCACCACTTCCACCCATCCTCGACACACCTGCGGGGTTCCAGTAGAGTGCAGTGATGTCGTTGGCTGTAGCAGTAAATGCACCGCCCATACCGACGGCTCTTGGTCCTATTCCTATTGACAAGAATGGAGCAGCAGTAGAGCCGACTTTAGTCTGCCCGAACATCAACGAACAGGCAGACACAAGAATTACTAAAAAATAAAGTCTTTTCATTCTCAAACTCTCCGCTATTTGATTAAGGCAAACTTGCCGATTTTGGTTCCCACATTTGGTATCTCTACTGTATAGACATAAACACCAAATGCTGCGTCAAGATTTTCTTCAGTTCTGAGATTCCAGTAAACATCACCGACATAAACATCAGCAGCGTCGAGCGTCTTGATCAACTCACCTTTCACGGTGAAGATTTTGATTTTCGATCCCGGAGGAACATGGGTGAATCTGATTTCTCTTTCGCCTCTGCCGCTGGTCTGGGTGCTAAGAAGTCTGGCTTCATTCGCATGTGTGACCACATAAGGATTAGGAACAACTTTTATTTTGTCCAGCTCATTTGCTGCAGCAGCACTGTTAATCGAACTCGATTTCATGTTAAATCTGAATGCGTCAGCGCTTGAGAACGGTTTTTTGGTATATGCCTTAAGGAAGCCTGAAGTTGGAAGAGGGGCATTTACCGCATCCATGAAGATGTTTAGTCTCCATGTACGATATCTTGTACCATTAATAACTTCTCTAAAGTAGATGTTATGAACGGTACTTTGAGTACCCGTTTTGTAATATACAAACGGCACTTCAGAATTGTCAGAGATTCTCTTCACTTTGAAATTAGTCTTTCTCGAAGGGAATCTGTTTGCACTCGTCGGGGGTACCAATGTATCAGCTATGGAAGTGCCAAAGAGTGTATCAGCACTGAATTCAAGATAGTAATCATCAGCCCAAACTGTTCCCCTGTTTGTTCCAACAAGGAAAGTAGTGAAGGTGAACCCGGGGAACTGAGTAGAACCTGCTCCACCGGCTGCAGGAATTGTGTCCTGTCCGTTGAAATACCAGCCTGATTTCACTGTGTCAAGTTTAATAACATCATCATTCGCGATTTGCAATCTGAAACCGTCGATAATCGGGGTTGAGCCGCCAAATACAGTCGATTGTTTAATTACAGTGTCACCGGTGGTTACATTAACGAGTGACCATGATTCAGTGTATTTCTGAAGTGAAGTATCAGCAAAAACCACACGGTATGTGTTTTTAGGTTTGATCGCCGATTGATCAACAACTTCAACCATCACTTTTCCGGTACCTCTTGGTTTTATTTCGGGGGTCAATGACTCGAGTCCTGCATCCACATATCCAATCGGTCTTGCACCCGGTGTGATGTACCCGGTGTTGTCATCTGTAATGATTTCACCCGTATTTGAACGGAAGATAAAGCTTGAGTTCTCGCTCGGGAAGATGTTGCTGGGTGCATCACCTTTATCATAGGCAGCAACAGCATAATAGTAGGTCTGACCTTTAGTAGCTGTTGAATCTATGTATCTGTTTGTGAGACCTGTTGTATCATCTCCCAAATAATAGGTGGTTCCACCGAGTTGTTCGAGAAGTTCAGGTTTCGGATAGAAGAACCCTTTTATGCCGTTGCCTTTGATATCGAACTGTTTCAGCGGTTTGTTGAAGAACAACACACCATAAGCATTGGTGATGGTTCTTGCATCGATAAAACCTGCATCGCTTGCACGGTAGATTTTGTATCCTTCAAAGTCTTTTGTCTTTGAGATAAAATCGATCGAATTCTCAACAGGTCTTGGATCCCAGTAAAGAATTACTTTTCCGTCATCCTGTGTGATGCTGATCTTTGGTTTTCTTGGTGGCTGCGGGAATTTGTAACCGGCGTTGTAAATCTGCTGAACTACATTTTTCTGACGCACCACATCTGCATAATCCTGTCCGAAGAGAAGAGATACAGAGAATCTTTCAATCTGATTAGGTGCCAGCGGGAAGTAGCCCGAAGCATAAATAAAGTCACCATCCTGTGGATTTGGCGGAATAACATCAAATCTTCCGGGGAACATTCTGCTCCAAAGCACCTCATCCTGACTCATGTCGGGAGAAGAAGCCTGTTCGAAAAAGTTGAATGCTGTCAGACCAATCTGATCGGATTCGTCAGGATCGGTTTTACCGAAGTTTGGCTCGCCCTGATCAGGTCTTCCGTTGCCTTCACTTCCGTCAGGATCCGGTCCGATATAACCTTCATCATATGGTCCCAAACCGTCACTACCGACATCATCTCTAATGTCACCGGTTGAAGCATCGTTTGCTACCCAGTTGGCATTCTCATCACCCGACCAGTGTGATACGAGTGTGGATGTGCCGTCAGGATTTTTGATGAACGAGGAAACAATTGTTCCGGCATCGTTATCGCGTTTTTCATCGATTAGTGGATCATTAACCGCAAGACCTGTCTTAAAATCTTTGTATTTAAGACCGGGGAGGTTTTTGATTCTTCTTGTCTCGAAATGGATAGCCTGGTTTTCATCAATGACACCGTCGAAGTCGTTATCAAGTCCGTCATTCGCAGACGAGTCAGGAATGGCAACACCATTAACGATTTCTTTGATATGTCCTTCTCTGAAGTAGTTTACACCGGCAGTGAAAGAAATTGTTCTTCCAAGACTTGTTACAGTATTCACGCCCGCTTGGACAGTGTATTGAGTTCTTGCATAGGTGCCACCATCTATGAGAACCATTACCTGACCCGGCTGGTATGTTACGGAATCAAAGGAAGTCTGGATGAATCTTGGAGCGTTAGGATCGCCACAATCATCGTCGTTGTCTATACCGTCAAATGAGTTACCCGGTGATTCGAGGAACGCATAGCCGACATATCCAACTTTCTGACCTTTATTTCCCGAACCGTCGCTGTCCCAGGAATATGTGATGGAATTGTTTACATCAAAAGAACCAAGATCATCCTGGCTGTCGCCATCGCCACCGGCGAGAGTTCCAACCACGGTTCCGAAGTCAGCTTTTCTGAAGAGTGTTGTTCCTTCGTTTCTAATGTCATAAAGCCAAAAGATGCTGTTTGCAGCCAGGAAGCTCGACCACTGGAATCCTCTTACACCCATCTGAAGACCCATTCCTTTTCTGGAAGTGTCTCTTGAATCGGGTAAAAAGTTACCGTTAAATTCGTCATCCTGATTATCATCAGCCCAATAGTAGCTTTCCTGATCAGCCTGAATTACACCGCGTCCAAAATATCCGTTCCACTGTGTTTTGCCGGTTAGAGGATCAACCCATGTTGGCTGATCTTTCCACCCGCCGATGGGCCAGGAATTTGGGAGATGTGACATCGCAACTGATTCAGAAGCGGGATTCAAAAATCCGGGAATCGGATTCCAACCCCAAAAATAGTTGTAAAGTGGATGTCTCTCATCGAACTGTCCTCTTCTTGGACCTCTTGAGATACATACCGAATGTTTGACTTCACCTAATGTATTGGTAAACTCCACTCCAATAAGAGGAATAAGGTCACCAATATAATTTTCGCCGGAACCAAGCGGCCACTCACCTCTGATATCGACACCCTGGTTGAAACCGGATATCTGACCATCGTTGTAGTATGAGATACCGATACGGTTTCCCGTATGATAACCGATCCTTCTGAGATTCGGGTCGCCGCGTTGAGCTAAAGCTTCACCGGCAAAGACGAAAAGAAGCAATAACGAGATACTAAAAATTGTTTTATTCATAAACTCAACCTGAATTAAAAGTTATACGACAAACCGACTTCAACTCTTCTTGGTTCAGAGAAGAAACCCGGATTTTGATACAGTTCTTCAAGTGTATTGTAATACAACCTTGGGTTAACTTTTCTGGCTTCAAGAAGCCCGAATGTGAAATATGGATCACCTGTGTCGGAGTATAATCCGCGTGGATTGTCAAGATCCAACAGGTTGAAAACTCTCATGAAAGCTGTTATCCTCTGTCCGAAGATTTCAATTTCCTTGTAAGCTCTCAAATCGATATTGAAAATATCGTTTTTGTAGTCACTGTTTCTTGGGAAAGCATTCTGTGTCACTCTTGTGTTTTTGTTGACTGCAGGAGTGTAAGGCTGACCTGTGAAATAGTTTGCTATCAGGGAAATACCAAAATCGTTTGGTACCGAATAGCTTACAGCAAGGTTCATGGTGTGTGTCTGATCCCAGTCGAGTGGTGCTATGTAGGTTTCGGGAGCTGCACCGCCAAGGATTGCATTTCTTGCATCTGCAGGATTTGACGAATTACCTTTGGTTACCGAGAATGTATAATCCATGTTTACTGACAAACCGCCACCAAATCTCTTCTCAAACTTCACAATGAAGCCCTTCGAGAATCCGAAATCGGAGTTTGCATACTGGCTGTAGGTTGATTGCGTACCAAAAATTGAAATCTGATCGGTTTGCGTACCGGTAAGATCTCTAAAATCTTCGAAGAACAAAGTTACATCAATAGCCATGTCATCTGACAACTGCTGTTGAAGACCAATTTCACCTTTAACGGTTTTCTGTGGTTTGAGATCAGCATTTCCGAACAGGGCAACATTACCCGATCCGTCAAGCACTTCAAAATCAGGATTGCTGTAAAGAAGTTCATAGCTTGGAAGCTGGAAGAAGTGACCGTATGAGAAGTGGATGACTCCACGGGCCGTAATCGGGAAAGCAATACCAAGGCGAGGGCTGATCTGTGTTTTTACAGAAGCGTCCTTGTACCAGTAGGTAAGTCTTTCTTCGTAGGTCTTTGCTCTGTTTGCAGGTTTAACAGGTTTTCTGATATCAGGATCTGTCGGGTCTGCAAGGATTTTGCCGTCAGGATTGAAGAGGTCGAATCTTAATCCGGCATTAAATATAAGGTTGAATGCTTCAAACTTCGATTGAACATAACCGGAAATTTCCTGTGGTTTTCTGCGATATGTGTCGTGATCGGTTGAAGTCTCAGGTGGCACGATAACATTGAATGGCTTTGCATCAACTCCGTTTACCGTCATTGGCACGAGATTGATGTTCTCAAAGTATATCATGTGCTGTTTCGCATCAATACCAAACTTTACACTGATCTGTTTGTTAAACTGGGTTTCCCAGTCGAGTTTGGCAGAGTATGTTCCCGTATTTCTTACAAACCTGTTGTTGTTTGTTCCACCGATATCAAAACTGTACGGAGGATTCTGCTTCAGCCTGTTATCCACATAAAGTGTAGGTCTTGAAGGATTTCCGGTGTAGATGTTCTCATAAAGGTAGTGTCTGTAGTCTTTAAAGAAATAGGAGAGGTTTAAAGTATAAAATGAAGAATTGGAAATGGCATGGTTAATACTGAAAGTGTTGCTGATACCTTGTCTGAATCTTTGAAGATTATTGTCAGGCGTCAATCTTGGCGCACCGTCAAAATAATCCTGCTTGTCAAACAGATAACTGTAACGGACAGTAAATCCCGGGAAAATCCTGTATGTCAGTTTGCCCTGTGCAAAGTAACGGGTGTTTTCATTCGTAGGAACAAATGCACCGTCTCCGCGGGGACCGGCAAGAGGTGTCAGAGATGTATCGGATCCGTCAACAAGGTTATACGACTGATTCGAAGTGTTTTCTCTGGAAATATCCGATGTAAGGAAGGTTCTTTTTCCGTAATAGTATCCTTCGTTGTAATAGTATCTCCCATTTGCAAAGAAAAACAGTTTATCCCTCAGGAATGCACCGCTTAAACTTGCATCAATATTTCTTACCGCAATCGGATTGATCTTTTGAATGTTCCAGAAAACATCCTGTTTGTTGGAAATATAGTCGCCACCATAGAAAGAGAGAGACCCGGTGTAATCATTGTTACCATCTTTGGTCACAATGTTTACGATACCCGACATTGCCTGTCCATATTCAGCGTTAAAAGCACCAGAAATTACCTGAAGCTCTTTTACTGAATTTGTGCCGACATCAACAACATTACTGTTGTCGTAAGCATCTGTCACAGGTACACCGTCAACCTGATAAACCACCTGTCCGCCACGACCGCCACGCATGTGGAGCTCGCCTCCGCCACCCACAACGATACCGGCTTGAAGCTGGAGTACATCGGAGATGTCGGTAACAGGAAGTTCTGATATCAACTCATCTCCCACTATTGAAGTGGAAGCGGTAATATCTTTGTTGATTAATGGCTTCTCTGCAACTACAATCACTTCTTCAGTCTGAAAAGATGCCGGAACTATGGCAAAATCCAGTGAAGTGGTGAGACCGGTAGCAACTTTTATGTTTTCAACAGTATAATTGTTGTATCCGGTCATAGAAGCGCGTATTTTGTATGTTCCCGGAGGAACATTTATTATCACATATTCGCCATCCAGATTGGTAGCGGCACCAAGGTTTGTACCCATGATAACCACATTTGCAAATGGAAGCGGCTCCTTCGTCTGAGAGTCTAAAACCCTTCCGGAAATCTTACCGGCTTGAGCAAAAGCTTGAGGAGAAAGGAACAGAATGGAAACAATAAAGGCACACAGTAACAGTATATACCTCATTAAGGCCTCCGATTAACTCTCTTCGTTTGTTAATAAATCATTACCTAAAATTTCGCATCTTTAAAATATCCCATTTTTAGCAAAAAATCAAAACTATTTTTCATTAGTTTACATTATATTTTGCCACTTGTCTAATTTATAGTTAGACAATAATTATATTCATCTTAGACATGCCTGCTCGTGACGCCTTAAGGGGTATCACTCTTTTTTGCCCGTGAAAAATACATTTCCACACCAATCAATATCATTGCAATTATTATGAACAGTTTCCATAATTCCGACCCCAGCCGTGACTCTGTGAGCGTCTGTGTAAAATTGCCTTCTGCACCAATGAAGACCGGGCTGTTTTTCACATTGATTTTCTTAAAATAATCAACTATTTCCTGTCTTTCCATCGGGGTGGAATTTGACTCTGTTGTGTCAGTATTCACAGGGACAAAATCGATCTCTTCATCATCCCGGGTAAACCTGTAAATTCCGGGAAGGTCTGTCCCGGGAAATACAACCCCATCATCTGTTTTACCTGATCCAAGTGCTGATGCCAGTCCGTTCGGAGCAACCACGGTTACCTTTCCTCCCCCTGTTTTTCTACCGGGAAGAGCGATCTCCTCGCCCGTTAAACTTCCCCCCGTTGCCGGTTCCTGTGATGCAAGATAGAACATTGACCGGTAGACAAGAGGCGCGAAGAGGGGAATCATCGGGAAGTCACCGGTTGACAGGGTTGGTGATGTCGCCACTGACAGTACCCTGCCTTTTCCTGCTCTCGTCTCTTTAAGGAACACGCTGCCGTCTGCCATTGTAATTATATCAGTGCCCCCACCCTGCGGCAATCGGAACCATGTAACAAGTTCGGGTGATTCAACGCTGTTCCCGTATTGTGTCTGAAATATCTCCCTGAGCAGGGGATGATTAAACATCACCGCAGAAAATTTCCCCGGAAGAGCTTTTGAATCTTTCTTAAGCTCCAAAGGAGGGGAGACTCCAAACTGTTTTAGCAAAGCAGAATATCCCGCAAGTGAAGTATTTTCTCCCGGAAACAGAAGGATTCCACCACCATTGGCTGTATAATCTCTCAATTTCCCTAAATTTACCCCTTCACCTGATCCGGCAACAATAATCATGTTCACATCTTTAAGATCCAAAGCACCCGTCTGAGTGATATCCTTCTCAGTGATTTTCATGTTGCCCGAGAAAGATCCGGATTCAATTGCTGCCCTGATAAATTTCAAATCGGAACTCTTGCCCAGCAAAACGGTACTAAATTCCTTCGGCAAAAAGATCGAAGCATATCTCCTGTTATCGGTTTTAATATCATCGTCCTCGATCGATGCATAAATCGAAGAGAATCCTGACTTTCTTACAGGTGCCGAGAGAGTGATGTCAGTTATTTTCCCGGCATCAAGATTATAGCTTTTTTGGGCACCCCTTTCGTTATTCACAAAAAGTGAAACCACCCCGTTTTTGACATCATCATCGGAATAATTTCTTATTGTCACCGTAACAGAGATATCCTTGCCGGGCTCGAAGACCTGATTGTTTACTTTTATTCCGGTAATCGCCGAGTTAACCGTCTTTTTCGAACCGAGGTTAAACAGCCTGGTTTGAACTCTTGAGTCAAGGAGAGTCGAGACATCGGTAAACTCTTTCGGATTTCCGAGTGTGGCTTTCTGAAAATCGGAGAGGATGTAAAGCTCTTTATTCAAATTCTCTGATTCACCGAGCAGACGGGATGCCTTGATTATTGCAGTGTTGAGATCTCCACTGATGAAATCAGGCTCCAAATCTTTTATGGCTTTTGTTAACGCCGGCAGATCTCCGGGGGTGAGTCTGATATCCAGATCTCTCCCTGAAGTAAGAATTACACTGGCTTCGTCACCTTCTTTCAGTCCCGACAGGATGGAAACTGCCACTCCCTTGGCAAGATTGAATCTCGACCCCTGACCTTCCACCACTTCCATGCTGAAGCTGTCATCCAACACCAGGACAACCGTGGTTTTAGCCGCGGAAGTAAAGCCGGGAATTCTTTCATTCTGAATCACGGGTCTTGAGAAACCAAGAACCAGCATTGCGATGATCAAAACCCTAAGCGCCATCAACAGCCACTGTACGAGTTTCACTCTTCTCACTTTTTGTTTTTCGATAAGTCGAAGGAAGTGAAGTGTGGAGAAATCTATCTTTTTTAGTTTTCGTAAATTGAGGAGGTGGATCAATATCGGAATTGATGCAGCGAGAAGTCCAAACAATAAACCGGGTGAGAGGAAATTCATACGGTCACAGCAGAACTGTTAAAGAGAAATGGTGTTGGTTCAAGGGATGGATTAAGGCAGCCGGGAAGGTGTACCACTCACCTTCACCGGACACCCGCAAATCAAATTTGACATTCCATCCCCTGGAAACCATAATATAGCGTTACTTACCGGCTTTTGCGATCAGATTGAGAGCACTGCCGGCTTTGAACCAGTCAAACTGTCTTTCGTTGAAAGTGTGGTTCAGTTTACATTCTTCAGTTGAGCCATCAGCGTGTTTTATAATGAGTGTAACCTGTTTGCCGGGTGCGAATTCCTTCAGACCTTTTAGGGAAACACGGTCACCCTCCCTTATTTTGTCATAATCTGCCGGATTGGCAAATGTAAGAGGAAGCATGCCCTGTTTTTTCAGATTGGTCTCGTGAATTCTGGCGAAACTTTTTACGATTATCGCTCTGCCACCGAGGTGCCTTGGTTCAAGTGCAGCGTGTTCACGGCTGGATCCCTCACCATAATTTTCATCACCAACAACAACCCAGTTTAAACCGGAGGCTTTATATTCGCGTGCAACTTCAGGAACTGATTTGTATTCACCCGTCACAACATTTTTTACCTTGCCGGGATCACCTGTATAAGCATTAATTGCTCCAATGAACATGTTGTTTGAAATGTTGTCAAGATGTCCGCGGTATTTCAACCAGGGACCTGCCATCGAAATATGATCTGTGGTACACTTCCCTTTGGCTTTTAAAAGGACGGGGAGGTTCTCGGGGTCGTTACCGTCCCAGGGAGTAAAGGGTTCAAGGAGCTGTAACCTGTCACTCGATGGTGATACTTTTACTTCAACCGAGGATCCATCCTCTGCCGGCGAAATAAATCCGCTTTCACCCGGATCAAATCCTCTTGCAGGAAGTTCATCACCAACCGGGGCTTCAAGTTTTACTTTTTCACCCTTTTCGTTTACAAGTTCATCGGTGAGCGGATTGAACGAAATGGTGCCGGCTATTGCCAGTGCAGTAACTATTTCGGGAGATGCGACAAATGCAAGAGTATCAGGATTTCCGTCATTTCTTTTCGCAAAGTTTCTGTTGAAAGAGGTGATTATGGTGTTTCTCTCACCTGTCTTCATATCAACTCTTTTCCACATGCCGATGCAAGGTCCGCAGGCGTTTGCAAGAATTACACCGCCAAGATCGGTAAGAGTCTGCAACTGACCGTCCCTTTCGATGGTTGCCCTTACCTGCTCGGAACCCGGAGTGATTGTAAACTGTGATTTCGCTTTCAATCCTTTGGCGAGAGCCTGACGGGCAATGTTTGTTGATCTGTCAATATCTTCATAGCTTGAATTGGTGCAGCTTCCGATAAGAGCAACACTCAGTTTTTCAGGATAGTTGTTCTCTTTAGCTGCTTCTTTAAGTTTTGAGATGGGCCATGCGAGATCAGGGGTGAAAGGACCGTTTACATGTGGTTCGAGTTCACTTAAATTGATTTCAATTATCTGGTCAAAATATTTTTCAGGATTTGCAGCCACATCTGAATCGGCTTTGAGTTCTGAGGCAATGTCATCAGCGAGTGCAGCGAGGTCTTCCCTTGCTGTCGATTTAAGATATGCTGCCATTTTCGCATCATAAGGGAAAAGTGAAGTTGTGGCACCAATTTCAGCTCCCATGTTACAGATGGTTCCCTTGCCTGTACATGATATCGATTCAGTTCCCTCACCGAAATATTCAACAATCGCACCAGTTCCACCCTTCACGGTCAGGATGCCGGCAAGTTTGAGAATAACATCTTTTGGAGATGTCCAGCCGTTCAGTTTTCCGGTAAGTTTTACACCGATGAGTTTGGGCCATTTAAGTTCCCAAGCCATTCCTGCCATCACATCAACCGCATCAGCACCGCCAACACCAATGGCAATCATTCCGAGTCCGCCTGCATTTGGTGTGTGGGAGTCGGTACCGATCATCATTCCACCAGGGAATGCATAGTTTTCAAGAACCACCTGATGGATGATTCCTGCACCCGGTTTCCAAAATCCGATTCCGTATTTGCTACTGACACTTTCAAGGAAATCATATACTTCCCGGTTGTCAGTGTTTGCTCTGTTGAGATCATCAACAGCGCCGGTCTGTGCCTGAATCAGGTGATCACAATGAACAGTTGAAGGAACCGCAGCTTCCTTCTTTCCGGCTGACATAAACTGCAGAAGTGCCATCTGGGCAGTTGCATCCTGCATGGCTACACGGTCGGGAGCCAAATCGGCATAATCCTTGCCTCGTGTAAGTGGAGATGAAGGAAGTTCCCAAAGATGAGTATATAAAATCTTTTCGGCGTAAGTAAGTGGTCTGCCCAAAAGTGTGCGGGCATGCTCCACCTTACCCGCAAATCCTTCGTAAACTTTCCTGATCATATCAAGATTGGCTGTCATCCGTATCCTCGTTAAAAAAATTGGAAAAATCAATTTACAAATATAGCAAAAGAGAGGCGAGACATAGTCCGGAGATTCGGAACCTCAGCGACTTGAGAAACTTGAGTGATTTAAATAATGATGAATTTACATTTTCAGAAAAGGAGTGACAATCGTCTCGATTGTCCTACCGAAAACTCTCGAAACGGGAAAAGGAGTGACAATCGTCTCGATTGTCCTACCGAAAACTTTCAAGGATTATTAAAAACATAAAACCATTTGTAATCCTCACCCTCTACCACCAGCCCTTTTTTCATGGGATTATTATAGATATAGCTCGCAAATGTTACAAATTCATCGTTGTTTCTTACAGTCTTGTCAAAAGATTCATGCTGCCAAAGCTTCTTTTTGCACCGATGGGCTGTGAAACTTTTTATGCTTTGCATTATTTCAGAAAGGGAAAATTCCGCATCGTCATTTTTAGGAAGTGGAATTATCAGGAGGTGTATATGATCCGGCATCACAACTGCTGTTAAAAGATCGTATTTTTCATCATCGAGGAATTTTATTGCTGAAAGCACTATGTCTCTTTCCTCAGGTGAAAGGATTTCGCCCGACGAACAATGCGAGGTTACGAAATAACAAGTTCGGGTGGATTGATAGTGAGGGGGTTTCCTTCGTGTAACATTCAGGTCTTTAACCGGTTCGAAATTCGATTTCATGTTTGTTATGGTTTTTTTTAAGGTTTTATAAATTTCTGTATTCCCATTTTGTTGGTCGATAGGACAATCGAGACGATTGTCACTCCTTTTCCTGAGTTTGAATTGGTCGAAAGGACAATCGGGACGATTGTCACTCCTGTTCCGAAACGAAAGATTTCCCAAAAATAAAAAAGGGGCGAATATCATTTCTGACATCGCCCCTGAATTTTCAGCTTTCGCTATTCAGCCTTCAGCCCTCAGCTTTCAAACTTCTGACTTCAGCTTTTCTTCTTCGGTCTGTAGAGGTGAACACTTTCGCCAAAGAAAACTTCTGCGGCTTCCATCACGGTTTCTGAAAGTGTGGGATGAGGATGAATGGTCATTTTGAGGTCGGTAACATTTGCACCCATCTCGATGGCAAGTGTGCCTTCGGCGATTAGTTCACCAGCGCCGGGACCACAAATTCCCACTCCGAGAATTCTTTGAGTATCGGGATCGACAACAAGCTTTGTGACACCATCGAATCTGTCAAGGGTGGTCGCTCTGCCGGAAGCTGCCCATGGAAATTTAGCAACTTCGTGCTTGATTCCCTTTTCACGGGCTTCAGTTTCTGTGATTCCTGCCCAGGCAATTTCGGGATCTGTGAAAACCACGGCGGGAATTGCCGCAGGTTCGAATGCCACACGATGACCGGCGATAGCCTCCACCGCCACACGGGCTTCGTGTGAAGCTTTGTGCGCGAGCATGGGATCACCTGCAATATCACCGATTGCATAAATGTACTGATCAGTGGTCTTCAGAGTATTATCAACTTTGATGTGCCCGCGGGGTGTAAGTTCAACCTTTGTGTTCTCCAGACCAAGTCCGGCAGTATTAGGTCTTCTTCCGATCGATGCAAGTACATAATCGTAGAATTCCACTCTGTCAGCACCTGTTTTATCCTGAATTGTAACATTAATTCCGTTTTCGACAGGTTCAAGCTTCATTACCCGTGACTCAAGCATTATCGCCTCGAACTTTTTCTTCAACATCTGAGAGAGGAAGTTCACCATATCACGGTCGGCACCTGGCAGAAGTCCGTTTGTCATTTCCACTACAGAGACCTTTGTCCCGAGTGCTGCATAAACAGATCCAAGCTCAAGTCCTATGTATCCGCCACCAATTACCAGCATCTTTTCAGGAATTGCAGGAAGATCGAGTGCAGAAGTGGAATTCAACAGCCTGTTGCTTTTTATATTGAAAGCAGGTATCGTTATGATCTCGGAACCGATTGCAATAATCGCTTTTTCGAAGTGAATTTCATCCTTGCCTCCATCGTTAAGATCAACTTTTACCGAGCGGGAAGAAGTAAATGTAGCCCTTCCCTGAACAAAATTGATCTTGCGCTGTTTTGCAAGCTGACCAAGTCCACCGGTCATCTTGCCGACTACTTTATTTTTGAATTCACGAAGCTGATCAAGGTTTATTTTTGGTTCGCCAAAATCGACACCCCAGTGCTTTGCTTCCTTCGTCTCGTTTATCAGTTTTGCAACATGAAGAAGTGCCTTCGATGGGATACAACCTCTGAAGAGACACACTCCACCCGGATTTTTATCCAGATCAACAAGCGTTACTTCCATTCCCATATCTGCTGCGGCAAAAGCGGCAGCATATCCACCGGGACCGGCACCAATCACCAATAATTGTGTTTTTATCATAGCAACCCCCTACCCTTCAATCAAAAGTTTAAAGGGATTCTCGAGAGTTTCGATAACCCATCTTAAGAAACGGATTGCATCAGCACCATCAATCACTCTGTGGTCATATGAAAGAGACAATGGCAGCATCAGTCTCGGTACAAAATTACCGTCTTTGTAAACTGGTTCGAATGCACCTTTGGAAACACCAAGTATTGCAACTTCAGGTGAATTGACAACAGGTGTGAAATAGGTTCCGCCAATTCCACCGAGGTTGGAAATGGTGAAGCATCCACCCTGCAGGTCATCGAGCCCGATTTTTTTGTTCCTTGCCTTTTCAGAAATCACATTCATTTCGGCAGAGATTTGGGTAAGGTTCAGATTGTCGGTTCCCTTGATGTTTGGAACGATCAAACCGAACTCTGTATCGACAGCAATGCCAATATTGAAATAGCTCTTGTAAACTATCTCTTTTTTCTCCATGTCAACTGATGAGTTGAACTGCGGGAACTGTTTCAAAGCAGCAGTGATCACCTTTACCAAAATCGAAGTCATCGTGAGTTTACCACCTGATTTCGCAACATCAGGAGCAAATTTCTTCCTAAGCTGCTCAAGGTCTGTAATATCCGCTTTGTCAAACTGTGTTACATGCGGAATTGTAGCCCATGCGTAACTCAGGTGCTCTGCAGTCTTTGTTCGGATGTTGTTCATCGCTTTCCGCTCGATTTCACCAAACTTGCTGAAATCGGGAAGTGGCTGATGCTTAATTCCAAAACCACCTGCCGCAGCCTGTGGCTGATCTTTCACCCTTCCTTCATGAAGAGCTTTCGAGAAAGCTTTCACATCATCAAGGGTTATTCTTCCACCCGGACCTGACCCGGGCACCTTGTTGATATCCACACCAATCTCTCTTGCAAGCCTTCTGACTGAAGGAGCGGCTGGTGCTGAATTCTTTAAGATCGGTGGTTGCATGTCGAGCAGAACTCTCGGTGGAGCAACTGTCACTTCAGGGTTACCCAGTTCCTCTTTGAGCTCCTCGGGTGTCAGTTTTGGTGCTGCGGTTTGGGAAGGAGTCACGGGCTGTGCCACAGGAGCACTTGCCACGGTATTGACTGCCGGAGCCGCACCTGATGATGAATCAAGTTTGAACATCACAGAACCGACTTTTGCATGCTCGCCTTCTTTTACAAAGACCTCTGTTATGGTACCTGAAGCACTCGCAGGCACCTCGACTGTCGCTTTATCGGTCTCTATTTCCAATACAGACTGATCTTCCTCGACTTTATCACCAACTTTAACGAGTACCTTGACAACCATCGCCGATTCTATTGTATCACCCAAATCAGGCAGTATCATCTCGGTCGATACAGGAGCAGAATTTTGAACCGGGGCTACCGGAGCAGGTACGACAGTTACAGGCTCTTCAGCCTTTGCCTTTGGAGTTTCAACAGCTTTTTCAACTGCCGGGGGAGCTGCAACAGGAGCAGCAGCCTGACCTTCGGCGCTGACTGAAAACACAACTGCGCCTACTTCAACTTTATCGCCTTCTTTTACATAGACACCTGAAACTTTTCCTGATATCTCGGAAGGGACCTCGATTGTAGCTTTGTCGGTTTCAATCTCCAAAACAGTCTGATCCTCTTTCACCATATCGCCCGGTGCAATAAGTACTTTTACGATGGTCGCGGAAACTATACTTTCACCCAGATCGGGTAATTTAAATTCTTTATCCATGGTACATTCCTTTCTTACGATATCATCGGGTTAAGTTTATTTTTGTCGATATCAAGCTCTTCAATGGCTTTATCGACAACAGATTGTTTAACCTTGCCCTCTAACATCAGTCCATAGAGCGCTGCCACGGTAACATATTTTGCATCCACTTCGAAGAAATCCCGAAGCTCTTTCCTGCCCTCACTTCTTCCAAATCCATCGGTTCCGAGAGTCAATAATCTTCCGGGCACCCACTTGGAAATTGAATCAGGAATTGCCTTGATGTAATCACTCGAAGCAACAAAAACGCCCGAAGCTCCTTCAAACACTTTCGAAATGTAGGTCTGTTTCGGATTACCGGGGTTCAGAAGGTTCCATCTCTCTACATCGAGAGCTTCTCTTCTGAGTTCTTTATAACTTGTTGCGCTGTAAATATCTGCAGCAACTCCATACCTCTCCTCAAGTATTTCCTGAGCCTTAAGCACTTCATTCATGATTGTGCCACTGCCGAGAAGATTTACCTTGAGTTTCAATTTTTTCTTGTCGGATGAACGGAATTTGTAGAGACCTTTTACAATCCCCTCTTTGACTCCTTCGGGCATTGGGGGCATTGCATAATTTTCGTTCATTACTGTGATATAATAGAACAGGTCTTCCTGCTCTTCATACATTCTGCGAATGCCTTCGCGAATGATGATTGCAAGTTCGAATGCAAATGCAGGATCGTAGGTCAGAAGTGTAGGCACGGGATAAGCGAGGTGGTGAGAATGACCATCCTGATGCTGCAAACCCTCTCCATTAAGGGTGGTTCTGCCTGCAGTTCCTCCCACGAGGAAACCCTTCGTACGCATGTCGGCACCTGCCCATACAAGGTCACCTATTCTCTGGAATCCGAACATCGAATAGTAGATGAAGAACGGAATCATATTCAAACCATGGTTGGCATAGGATGTACCTGCAGCGAGGAATGATGCCATCGAACCGGCTTCGGTAATACCTTCTTCGAGAATCTGTCCGTCTATCGCTTCTTTGTAATAAAGGAGGCTCTGTCTGTCAACCGGCTCATAAAGCTGTCCGACATGGGAATAGATACCCACCTGACGGAAGAGGGCTTCCATACCAAATGTACGGGCTTCATCGGGGACTATCGGAACAATTAGCTTGCCGAGCTCCCTGTCTTTGAGGAGATTGGCGAGAATCTTAACAAATACCATTGTTGTAGATACTTCTCTGCCATCTGTACCCTCAAAAAATTCCGAAATGATCTCCTCAGGTGGAGTCTTAATCGGTCTGATATCAACTTTTCTCTGAGGAACGGAACCACCGAGGGCTTCCCTTTTCGCTTTCAGATATTGAATCTCGGGGCTGTCGGGAGCAGGCTTATAAAATGGAGCTTTAGCCACTTCATCATCTGAAATGGGGATTCCAAATCTTGTTCTGAATTCTCTTAATTCATCCTCGTTCAGTTTCTTCTGCTGGTGAGTAATGTTCTTTCCTTCACCGCTTTCACCGAGTCCGTAACCTTTGATTGTCTTTGCAAGAATAACAGTCGGCTGACCTTTGTGCTCATAAGCTGATTTGAGAGCGGTATAAACTTTTTCAGGATCGTGTCCGCCTCTTCTCATCTTCCTCAACTGTTCATCACTCATTTCCTCAACCATTTTGGTGAGTTCAGGATGTTTTCCGAACAATTTTTCTCTGACATAAGCACCCGACTCTACCGAGAATTTTTGGTATTCACCATCGACAATTTCTCCGAGGGTCTGAACGAGAATTCCTTTGTCGTCTCTTTCGAGCAACGGATCCCAGTCGGAACCCCAAACCACTTTAATAACATTCCAGCCGGCACCTCTGAAAGCAGCTTCAAGCTCCTGGATGATTTTGCCGTTACCTCTTACAGGACCGTCAAGTCTCTGCAGGTTACAGTTAATAATAAAAATAAGGTTGTCAAGTTTTTCGCGGGAAGCGAGGGTGATGGCACCGAGTGATTCGGGTTCATCAGTTTCACCGTCACCAAGAAACGCAATTACTTTGGCGTCAGATTTTGGAACAAGTCCTCTGTCTTCGAGGTACCTGTTAAATCGTGCCTGGTAAATAGCCTGAAGTGGTCCCAATCCCATCGAAACGGTTGGGAACTGCCAGAAATCAGGCATCAGCCAGGGATGCGGGTATGAGGAAAGTCCTCTTGGAGTTTTCAGCTCTCTTCTGAAGTTTTCAAGCTCTTCAACCGAAATTCTTCCTTCGAGAAATGCTCTGCCGTATATTCCCGGTGAGGCATGCCCCTGGAAATAGATCATATCGCCGGGATGGTTTTCGCTTTTTGCTCTGAAGAAATGATTGAATCCGATTTCAAGGAGTGTGGCAACCGATGCATAAGTGGAAATGTGTCCGCCAATTCCGTTTTCAATTTTATTGGCTCTTACTACCATTGCCATCGCATTCCAGCGGATGATGCTTTTTATTCTTCTTTCAATTTCACGGTCACCCGGGAAAGGAACCTGTTTTTCTCTCGGAATGGTGTTGATGTAAGGTGTGTTGGCTGTGAATGGGATCTCCACTCCTGCTTTGTGTGCCCTTATTTGCAGGAGGTGCAGTAATTCAACCACTCTCTCTTTTCCGCCATTCTGCAAAACATAATCAAGAGAATAGAGCCATTCCTGATTCTCAAGTTCCTGTATTTCACGCAAATTTTTATCGTCTGTCATATAAAACCTGTTTAGTTGTCGATGTTCGTTTCTGTTTCTAATAACACGGTGGGGAAATTTTTAATTTCAAACTTACAAATTTAGCAAAAGAAATCTAAAATCGCAGACGGGTTTCGTGCCCAATGTCCCAAATAACATTTGCATTTATGAAAAATATGATTTAGATTAACAACTCATCATTAAATGTTTTTTTATACCTCTTTTGAGAAAGCCAAATCATGATTTCTGATGGGAGTTCAGATAGTAGTAATGGCATAGCTCTAGACAATTTCTTCAGTTTCTTGCCGGGAATGGCATACAGATGTGCCAATGATTCTGACTGGACCATGTTTATTATTTCCCCCGGGTCTTTTGAGCTGACCGGATACACACCGGATGAGTTTATAAATCAACTCGTTTCCTTCGATTCCTTAATTCTGCCCGAATATAGAAAAAAAGTCCGGGATGCCATCCAGGAATCAATTGACTCCAGACTTCCGTTCACCATCGAGTACAGAATCCTGACAAAATCGGGTAATGAGAAATGGGTCTGGGAAAAAGGGGCAGGAATCTACGACGACAAAGGGAATCTCCTTTTTCTTGAAGGATATATCACCGACATTACAGAGAAAAAAGAACGGGAATTCGAATTTAATACCTTCTTCGACATCCAACCCGACCTTCTTTGTATAGCCACAATTGGCGGAACTCTCATAAGAGTTAACCAGGCATGGGAGAGAACTCTCGGCTTTGAAGTTAAGGAGCTGCAGGGTCGCTCATTTATCGAATTTGTACACCCCGATGATCTGGAAAAAACCCTGAACCTAGCGGGATATGTCTCGGATGACGGGATCATATCTTCTTTCCGAAACAGATATCTGACCAAATCAGGTGAAGTTGTTACCCTCGACTGGCGGGCAGCAATCAAAAATGATAAATATTATGCCGTTGCAAGAGATGTCTCTCAACAAATCAAACTCCAGGAAAGCGTCAAAGAAAATGCCGGAGTTCTAAAGTCACTCGTAAATTCGATCACCGAATCTGCTATTCTGATCGAAATTGACGGCACCGTTGTAATCAGTAACTTAATTACTGCCGAGAGACTTAAGAGGCCGGGAGAAGATCTGTCTGGAAAGAACATTTTTGAACTTCTGGAACCTGAAACAGCAGAATACAGAAGAAAAAAGGTTGACGAGGTCATCCGTAAAAAAGCTTCTGTACAATTCGAGGATCTGAGATTTGGAAGCAACATCCTGAACTCGATTTATCCAGTTTTTGACGAAAATGGCGATGTTTCCAGGCTGGCGATTTTCGGATTCGATATTACCCACCGTAAACACTCGATACGGGAACTTGAAGCACTTTCGAGTGAATTAAGAGATTTGAATGAAAGAAAGAACAAGTTTATTTCCATTTTGGCTCACGACTTGCGGGGTCCTTTCCACCCGTTGCTTAATTCACTTGACCTGTTGCACAGCGACTATGAACTTTTTACAGAAGATGAAAGAAAACAGTTCATCAAATCAAGTTATGAAATAGCTCAAACCCAGTTCGCACTTTTGGAATCGATTCTCGAATGGTCAAGGGCAACGCAAGGGAAATTGAGAATAAATGCCGAAAGGTTTCTGATCTCAACTACCATCCAAAAAGCCATTGCTCAAGTATCATCCGTCTTTGAAAGCAAAAATATTTTAATAAAATTTACACCATCTGAAGAATTTTTCGCAATTGCGGATACCGAGATGACTATTACCGTCATCAGAAACCTTCTTTCGAACGCCGCTAAATTCAGTGATGTCGGTTCTCAGGTTTGGATTAACCAGAAAGCTACGGATAAAACGATCGAAGTTTCGGTTATCGACAATGGAAGAGGTATCGAATCTGAAAGCCTGAATAAACTTTTTGACATCTCTCAAACAAGATCGTCCCGGGGAACATTCAATGAAAAAGGTTCCGGGCTCGGTCTTCTCCTGTGTAAGGAATTGTTGGAAAAGATGCATGGCACTATTGCGATTTCGAGTGAACTGGGAATGGGCACTATTGTAACATTCACCCTCCCGAGAGGCTTGTCGATTTGATAGCCGGAAACGGGATTTCCTGACCCGCCGGAATTATGATAAAAGAAATTGAAATCGCCGTGAATCCGGCTGATGTCCGCGACAACGAAAAAATACGCTCCCTCATTCTCAAATCGATTAGAGAGAAACCGGCAAAAATATCGGGATATTACATCTCGAAAAGATCAATTGACGCGAGAAGCAGAACCCCCCTTTACCGATTCAAAGTTCAGGTTTTTATTGATGAACCGGTCGTTAATCCCCTTACACCTCCTGTTTACAAGGAAGCTGCCGATGGTAAACAGGTAATTATTGTCGGTGCAGGTCCCGGTGGACTTTTTGCAGCACTCCGACTGTTGGAAAGCGGCATTAAACCGGTTATCCTCGAGAGAGGGAAGGATGTGCAGGCAAGGAGGCGGGATCTTAGAGCAATTATGCAGTTCCATACGGTAAACGCCGATTCCAATTACTGTTTCGGCGAAGGAGGTGCAGGCACCTACAGCGACGGCAAGCTCTATACCCGCTCCGACAAAAGAGGAAATGTCCTTAAAATATTGAACATTCTTGTAATGCATGGAGCCGACCCCGACATCCTGGTAGATGCTCACCCTCATATTGGATCAAATAAACTGCCGAAAATTATCGCCTCCATCCGTCAAACAATTCTCGATCATGGTGGTGAAATTCATTTTGATTCGAGAGTCATCGGTTTTCTGAGGGTAAACAACACAATCACAGGAGTTGTCGTAAACGAATCAGAAGAGTTCAGAGGAGATGCCGTTATACTGGCTACCGGTCATTCTGCCAGAGACATTTTTTATCTCCTCGACAGGGAAAAAATATTGATTGAAGCCAAACCTTTCGCCCTCGGTGTGAGAATCGAACATCCGCAACCGCTTATCGATGAGGCGCGTTACCATTCCAAAAAAAGAGACCCGAATCTGCCGGCAGCGAGTTACTCACTCACATGCCAGGCTTCCGGAAGAGGAGTCTATTCTTTTTGCATGTGTCCGGGAGGTATCATCGTTCCGGCATCAAGTGCTCCCGGTGAACTTGTACTCAACGGAATGTCGGTCTCCCGCCGCGATTCCCCTTTTGCAAATTCAGGATTCGTAGTTGAGGTCACTCCAAACGACTGGGCGCAATTTGAAAACAAAGGTGCCCTTGCGGCGCTGGAGTATCAGAAAATGGTTGAAATTGATGTTTGGAAGGCAGGGGGAAGCACTCAAACTGCCCCTGCTCAAAAGGTGACTGACTTCACAAAAGGGAAAGTCTCTTCGACACTTTCCAAAACGAGTTATATACCCGGAACTGTTTCACTCGACCTGAACACAATTCTGCCGCATGAAATTTCATTCAGATTAAAAGAGGCTTTGAGAATTTTCGATAAAAAACTGAAGGGCTACATTTCAGAAGAGGCTCAGATGCTTGCAGTTGAATCGAGGACTTCATCACCTGTCCGCATTCCGCGAAACAGGGAAACGCTCATGCATCCGCAGATTTCAGGGCTTTATCCTTGTGGTGAAGGAGCGGGTTACGCGGGTGGAATTGTTTCCGCTGCCATCGATGGAGAAAATGTGGCAGCAGCCTTTCTAAACCCGTCTTCCGATAGCTGAGGCTATTAATCTCACTTCATTAATCAACTTTTCAAATTGATCCGGAAAGAGTGCCTGAGGACCATCAGACATGGCTTTTGCTGGATCGTTGTGCACTTCAACTATCAGTCCGTCAGCGCCGGCAGCAACGGCTGCTCTGGCAACAGGAGTTACCATATCACGGTATCCGGTGGCGTGTGAAGGGTCGGCAATTACAGGAAGATGGCTTTTCTGTTTGATCACCGGTATTGCTGATACATCAAATGTGTTTCTGGTGGAGGGTTCAAAAGTCCTGATTCCCCTCTCGCATAAAATTACTTTATTGTTCCCGCCTGCGAGGATATATTCGGATGACATTAAAAGTTCATCAATGGTTGCAGACAATCCCCTCTTTAGGAGTACAGGAATATTTAATTTCCCGAGCTCTTTCAGCAACGGGTAGTTATACATGTTTCGTGCACCCACCTGAAAAATATCAGTATATTTCCCGACAAGATCGATAAGGGTGAGATCAATTATTTCAGTTACGACCTTTAAGCCGTTTTCATCTGCAGCTTCCCTTATGAATCTGAGACCATCCTCACCCAACCCCTGAAACGAGTAGGGGGAGGTTCTCGGTTTGTAGGCACCACCTCTTAAAATTTTCGCTCCCGATTTCGCCACATAACGGGCAACAGAATGAATCTGGCTTTCATTCTCCACTGCACAAGGACCTGCAATTATTGTAACTTCTTCACTTCCGAGCAATGCATTACCAACTTTAATGATGGTATTGTCGGCTTTAAACTCCCGCCCTGCAAAAACATACGGTTCGGAAATGCTGAGTACTTTCGCAACACCCTCGATCATGCTGATTTCTTTTATATCACTCTCGGGTTTCATCCCTCCGATACCGATGATTCGCTGTCCTTCTCCCTCGGATTTTAATACAGAATAACCCATACCTTTGATCTTCTCAACGATTCTGTCAATCTTTTCTTCATCTGCTCGCTGTTCAAATACTACAACCAACTTGATCTCCGGGAAAAATGAACTGCAAAAGTAACTCTATTTTGCATGTTTAACAATAAGTAATCAGATTCTGTAATAAAAACCGTTCAGGAGTAACTTTAGTTGCTTTCAATATGTTACGGGTAACCGGGTTACTCCTCTCCCGCTATGAAACATTTCTGCATTATTGCATTATTGGATTATTGGATTAAAAACGCCTCTCCAATTTTCTTTTTGCTGAAAAGGACTAAATAGCACTTCAGGTTTTCCAGGCGTTTTATCTCTTCCGATGACCTGTACCTCTGGAGCTGGGCGATGCCCTCGTTCTTTATCTGCTCGTACTTCGATTCATCTTTCATCTTCAAATACTTGAATTCGATTAGAAACTGATACTTGGAGTCATACGCATCATATCTCGTAAGAAGAAGATCAAGCCTGCCGTTTGAAATCTCTCTCTCACTGTCGATAATAAATATCCTGTTTAATGAGAGAATGGAGATTACAATCATCTTCAGATTGCTTTCACGGAAGTTCTGGAAGTCGTTGTCTTTCAGCGGTTCCATAATCTTCGATACTTCTTCTACGAGGTAATCAATCTTTCCTTCACTCGCCATCTGCTTGAAAATGCGGGCTTTTTCGGAAAGGTCAAACGAAATATTCTGCTCCATCTCATACACTGCACGCAGATACTCCCAGTAGATGGTTTTAATAACATAATTCGGAATCACAAACCTGATTATACCGTACTCCTCTTTGTCAATTGTCAGAAGTCCGTTGTAAAAGAGAACCGATATGGCGTCTGCCCGGCGGTATGGCATCTCCAGATTGAATTGTGTTGAGAGACCGCCTTCAATCGCCTCCTCCACATACACATGTTCAATGATGTAATCCCTGTCAGCTTTGGGCAATTTTGAGAGTATGTTACTGATCTTCTTCCAGTCGCTTGTTACATTATTGTCAGTTATTTCTTCCGGATATGTATAATCTTTGTGAAAAGCCGATAGAAAACTCAACACCAGCTGGGGATTGTACAGTTTCTCACCACCTCTTCTCGAAAAACGGCTACCGTTGAACCAGGCACGCATATCGCCAAGCAGTTTATCAAGGTCGAATTTCCCTTCCTCGTAGATTGTACCGAGTATCAACTCTTTCAGTTCAGCCTCCGTAAATCCCGCAAGATTGTGAAAATCGATGTCGAGTGTAATATTTAACCCGATGTTGAATCCACTCGTCATACTGTCCAAAGTAACCGGGGTGACTCCTGTGGCAAAAAAACGGCTGACTATCCCTTTCCCGGTATAAATCTTAATGGTCTCATAAAACTTCCTCACCCAGCCGTTACGGGAGACCACCTCCTGAAAATGCTCTTGATTGAATGAGAACAGATCATTTGTGAAATGATCATACTCATCAATTAGAATATATACCTTACCGGACGGTCTGTATTTACTAAAGATTGTGAAAAAATTTCTGAGCAGTTCGGGACTTGAAAAATCAGGATTTCTGAAGATATCCTTCTCAGTTTCGGTACCAATGTCGTAATCATTCAAAAAATTAATGATGACATTGTAAACTTCCGAATTAAATTCAGATTCAATCCTCCCGGAATCCTCTGTTTTAATCCCGCTGAAATTAAAACTGAGGATGTAATAGCTGTTTCTAAGAGCCGTAGTGTTCCCCGGTTGTCCGATATAATAATTTCCGAACAATTCCTCAAACTGATCATTGTACTGAATACCATAATAATGTTCAAGCATCGAAATTAGAAGCGATTTACCGAATCTTCTCGGACGGAGAAAAAAGAGGTAATTATCACTAAGTTGCTCAAGCAGTCCTATAAATTTTGTTTTGTCAATGTAATATGCCTGCTCTCTAATGAGTTCTGCATAATTTGAAGTTTTGGAGGGTATTTGCTTTTTCATTTGCTTGAATTTTAATTGTTTGGTATGTGCAAATATAATGATTTGTGGTTAGTTACTCTTAGTTGAATTAGAGCGTAGAAGAGAATCCCAAATTTCGATTGTGGATGGCAAAAAAAGGATGCAACAATTCATCGGAAAGAGGCAGTAAAACCTATCCTTTTTTTGTCAAAGCATCAAGTTTTTCTTTTATTTCGAGATTTTCCGGGTACCTTTGGGAGAGATTACGAAGCATCTCAATCAGTTTATTCATGTCGTTTATCTTGATGTAGTAGTCAAGCAGCATGTCGTAGGGGCTTCCGGTATCATCGTATGAGAACGGATCTTTTTCGAGTTCCTTTAAGGCAAGTCCTTCTGAAATGACGCCAAGTCTTTTGAAATCATTCAGTTCGCCCACCCTCTCGTAGAGAAGCGCCGCCCTGTAAACAGTTGAGTAGTTCCTTATCAGGGTTCCGGGCTTCAGATTCATATCAAAATAAATCAGTACCCTTTTTGCCTGACCTTTGTTTTCCATCATAAGGTATGAATCAGCAAGATCGAAATAAAGATTGGAATAGTTGTCGATGAGGGAATATAAAGACCTGTCACGAACCACTTCTTCAGAATTAATTGAACCGAAATCGAATGGCATCCCAAAATTTGCTGTTTCATCAAAATAATCTTCGGGTGTACTTAAGAGTACTTCCAGCAGATCACTGTTTATCGATTCATTTCTTTCGGAAGTTACATAGGGAAGCATCCTGTAAGCGAGCCCTTCCGCCCGGAGATATTTGGAGAACACGGTGCGTGCGCGTCCCTGATATGTCGGAGTAAAGCAGATATCCCTAAGCCATTTTGTTTTAGCTATGATGTCGAATATAACCTGCTCCGAACCTGTTACAACCAGTTGGGAAGAATCTGCTTCTTTCTCCGGAACCGGAGGAAATACGAACGACAGTTTGGGGAATCTCTCTTTGCTTTCCACTTTATATTTATCGAGGACTGACAACGGAATCTCAAGATTATACTTTTCAGGTTTTCTTGTCTGTGGCTGAAGTTTTTCAATTTCATCCACGGAGATGTCCATCCCGGCATTATATGTGCCCATAAAATAATTTGACTTCATGAGTTTTACATACTCGGGAGCATTTAGAAATCCGGCGTGTAAAAAAGTGATATCTTTACGAAGACCGTCCATCAGTTGAAGATAGTAGACAAGAAAGGTCTCCAGTTCATCCTCTGAAAAGACTATTGCATTTTGGGGTATCGATCTTAAAAGATTCTCGCCATAATCGAAATATGCCCCCGATATCACTCCGTTTTTTAGGATTTGTCTGAAGCATATCTTTGCCGAATCAGGCTGACCTTTCACCATATACGAAAGTGCCGCAGTTCCCCAAATGGAAATAATCTTGGAATAGGCGCTTAAGTGCCACGATTCACCTTTGTATTCAGGTGACAATTCGATCGATTTAAGGAAGTGGATCACCGATTTCCGCAGGAATGACATATCCAGAACCGGGAGGTAATTCATCGTGGGGAGGGATATTCTGTCGTAGGCATAGCCGAGAAAGTAGTGAGCCTCCGGATTTGTCGAATCTGTGAGCAGATACTGTTCCAGCTTCTCCGCAGCTTGAGAATAAAGTTCAATCTGAACTGTATCGCTTGTTTCTGCCAAACGAAAAATATCTTTTCCGCTCTCCAGTAAATTCTGCGAAAGTCCAACTGCCTGGAGAACGGAAAAAATTAATATGTAGTGTTTAATCTTGCTCATCAAAATTCTTTATAATCGATAAGCAAAGATAAACAAAAGAGGGATTAGCTGTTAAGCTACATCCCCCGAAGTGCATTTACGATATTCAGTCTGGCTGCTCTGAATGACGGCAGGAAACCGCCAATGAAACCCATAACCAGTGAAAAGATCAGAGATGAAATGATTATCGCCGGAGAAAGGGAGAAACTGAATGCTATCTCTGAAAATGACGAGAAATTCAAAGTCGATATCTTCACAAATGAGAGGAAAGATGCAAGTCCCAACCCGATTACTCCGCCGAGAAGCGCCAGAAACAGCGACTCGATCAGGAATGCCATCAGTATGCTCCTTCTGCTGAAGCCGAGGGCTCTCATCGTTCCAATTTCCACAGTCCTGTTCGCAACCGCAGAGTACATCGTGATTGTGGCTCCAATGGTTGCTCCAAAACTGAAAATCACAGTGACAAATATTCCGACTATGCTGATGAACAGGGAAAGTCCCTCCGACTGCTCGGCATAATACTGTTGCTCGGCCTTCGCTTCATATTGATTCAGCCGTTTATCCTTGAGCAGGAACTGATTAAACTGATCGAGTTGATCGGGAGAAACAAGTTTTGTTGTCAGCGTGCTTACAGTGCTTCCTCTGTTGAAAGCTGCGAGAATCTGCGAAGCATCACCCCACAATTCCGAATCGAAACCACTTCCGTCAGTTGTGAAAATTCCAACAACTGTCCAGTCACCACCGGCAAATTTAATTTTCTTTCCGATTTCAGTCTCCGGGAATTTTGCAACGAGTGCATCGCCCACAATCAGTTCATTCACTCCGAATTTGAATTCGCGTCCCTCTATGATCCTGACCTGAGGTCTGAGTTCTTTATAAATCTCATTTGTTCCGCGCACAGTCAGGTTACCTGTGGCACCGTCATCGCGGGTAAGATTTATCAGAACCACGGGCTCTTTTGAGATAAGAGGTTTTCCGGCAGCCGATTTACTAATCAGTGGTGATGTGGAAA
Source organism: Bacteroidota bacterium (assembly GCA_020161395.1). Taxonomy (NCBI): domain Bacteria; kingdom Pseudomonadati; phylum Bacteroidota; species Bacteroidota bacterium. The sequence continues at coordinate 55,041 of JAIUOE010000010.1, read as the reverse complement.
TAATTGATTGAGACTCACCGTCAATAAGACTGGATATCTCACCCGTCGCAGATTTTCTGACAATCTTAATATTATCAGGTGAACCCGTCGATTTGAGGGTTTTCTCAATTCCATAAGCCATCATTAAAACCGCTGCGAAAACAAAAGCCACAAGTGCAACACCGGCAATGGTAATTGAAGTGGTGAGTTTTCTTCTCTTGAGGCTGTTTACTGTATATTTTAAAGGTATCATACTCTTCTCCTTACCCTACAAATCTGAATCCGTCAACAATCTTTGTATTGACGGCTTTGTGAATCGGGAAAATCGATGCAATTATTCCGACCAGCATGGCTGAAAAGAAAGCAAATAATATTGTCATCGTTTTTACTTCCAGGATTGGGAATATTGTTTTTGGGACAATCTGACTCAAACCATCGACAAGAGAGATCCCGAGGAAGAGTCCAATGAGTCCGCCAAGAAAGGATATAACCAGCGATTCACCGAGTATCAGGCCTGTCAGATGCTTCCCTGTAAATCCGAGTGTTTTCAGCACTGAATATTCCCTGGTTCTTTCCCTCGCTGCCATGATCATGGTATTACCAAGCACGAGCATTATGATTCCGATAATTACATATGAAACCACATTCATTGCTGTGATAATGGCACTTGTGGAGGCAAGAAATCCCTGGTTGAATGCCCTTTCCGACTCTGTTTTGGTGGTAAATGAGCTGTTTGTAAAATATCCGTCAACCTTTTGTGAAATGGCAGCAATTTTGTCAGGATCGGTAACTTTGATAATATACCAGCCCACTTCATTTGCCCTTGCTGGAGACTCTTTCTGCAGGCGTTCGTTTACATAATCCCAACGGAAGTACATGCCGGTCGCATCAGTTATCTTGTCGCGGGCTTTATAGACGGCTGCCACCTTGAAATCCCAGTTTCCGGGGTAAATATCCCCTTCAATAGTAACAATATCACCTTTTTTGATATTGAACTTTGTAGCGGTAGCCTCGCCAATTACACACGACTGAACATCTTTTTGAAATGCGGCTTTTTCTTCAGGCGTAATCATAAACTCGGGATACACTTCGAAAAAAGTATTATGATCCACTGCCATTCTGCCGAAAAAGTTTTCCTTGTCCTTGTAGACTCCCTGAAACCAGTTTGCCCATGAAACAATTTTTACTCCGTCGATTTTCTCTATTTTATCTTTGTATGCTACCGGCAGAGGGAAGATAAATGATACGGCATTCCTGACAATTACACGATCTGCAGCAGCAGCTTCCACCCCGATATCCCATGCCGTAATGATTGTTCTCATCACAACAAAAGCGATAACGGCAACTGAAATACCAATAATCGTAAGGAAGGAACGCAATTTGTGCCGAAGTGCATTCTTCAGCATAATCTTTAAGATTTTCATACTGTCTCCTTGACCAGTTCACCTTTCTCAAGATGAAGGACACGACTTGCTCTCTCAGCAGCATGCGGATCGTGAGTTACCATTACGATAGTTTTATGGTAATCTTTATTAAGTTTTTCCAAAAGCGACAGAATCTCGGAAGCCGAGTTTTTATCCAGATCTCCGGTCGGTTCATCTGCAACAATTATCAATGGATCAGTTACAATTGCCCGGGCAATAGCCACTCTTTGCTCCTGACCACCTGAAAGTTGTTTCGGGGAGTGGTGCATTCTGTCACCAAGTCCTACTATGGTCAGTGCGGTTTCGACATGTTTTTTCCGCTCATCTTTTTTCAACTTGGTAAGAAGAAGCGGCAGTTCGACATTCTCGAAAGCAGTAAGAACAGGTATCAAATTGTAGAACTGAAAAACAAATCCGATGTTAGCCGATCTCCATTTTGCAAGATTCGACTCACTCATGCGCCCCACATCTTCGCCATTGATATTAATGGTGCCTTCTGTGGGTCTGTCAATACCTGCAATCATATTCAAAAGTGTGGTTTTCCCCGAACCCGAAGGTCCCATCAGGGCAAGAAACTCACCACTCTCGACACCGAGACTCAGTTTATTCAAGACAGGAATCTCGAGGTTGTTTCTCCAATACGATTTTTGAAGGTTGTTGATCTCTATTAAAGATGACATATATTACCTGTTATTGTTTGATTTTCACTTTTAGACCGGGAGTTATTTCTTTTGTGACCTTTTCGAGAATTTTGTCACCCTCGGCAAGTCCGGATGTGATTTCGACAGAGGTTCCGTATTCCTTCCCGGTTGTTACAGGAACTTCCACAATTTTGTCGTCTTTCACTTTGTAAACATACTTTTTATTATCCCGTTTTACGATCGAAGTTACAGGAATGGCAAGGAACGGCTTCTGATCCGTGTTTTTTACAGGTTCAGCGAGAAAAGAGACCCTCGCCCTCATCTCAGGCAAAACCTTGCTGTCGTAATCCTTAAACCCGATCTTCACCAATACCGTCGCTTTTGACCTGTCGGCAGTAGGTACTATTTTTGCTACAAAACCTGCATATCCCTTGTCAGGGTAAGCATCAAGATAAACCTGACACTCCATGTTCAAAGTTATTTTATCAATATTCGATTCTGAGACATCCGCTTCGACCTGAAGGGAGTTCATATCTGCAATCGTAACAACTGCGGCTCTGGAATTGGCTCCACCAGACAAAGGAGAGACCACCTCGCCAACCTCGGCATTTTTAGTCAGTACAGTTCCATCGAAAGGAGCCCTTATAAGAGTATTTTCAAGGTCCACCTTCAGCCGTGTTATCTGGGTTTTTGCATAATCAATTCCTGCAACCACCCTTTTTAACCTTGTCTCTGCGGCATCAAGCTCGGTTTCGGTCAGAGCATTTCTCTCGAAAAGTTGTTTCGCCCTTCTGAAATTGTTTTCAGCTTCCTTAAGGTCAGTCTCAGAAAGTTTCAAGTTCGACTCTGCCTGCTGTATCTGAGCGATAATGTCTGTATCTTCGAGCCGGGCGATAACTTCGTTTTTCCTTACTTTATCACCCTCCACTACCTTCAGAAAAACCAGTCTTCCCATTGCTTTCGATGCAATGGAGGCCTTTCTTTGAGCCACTACATAACCATTTCCTGTGAGCAGGGCTTCACTTTCTGTTGGGGTTTGCATTACTGCGGTCGTCATTTTTACTTCTGCCGGAGGATCAAAAATATCACCAAAAAAATAAAAAACCGCCCATGCGATCGCTGCCAATAATATTATCAGCACCCCGAATTTGATGTATTTTCCGCGGTTTTCCGGATTTTTTCTTTGAGTACGGTCAATTTTTAGTGTTGAAAGATCCATTTCTGAATCGGGCATGTTAAATTCTCGTCTGAATTGAATTTTATGAATAATTATACTGTTAAATTATAAAAGGGCAAAAATAACAAATTTCTCCCTTAATTTCTTGAATTCTGGATATAAAACTATTCAACAGAAACCATTCTTTTTAACCGCTTGTTTAGAATATATACCATTCAACCAAAATCCTTGAATATCATTAATCTTTTCGTGATTTTGGCTGTCCAATTATCAGTATTATTAAATTTCTACGATGAGGAAAATGAGACGCATCATAATTCTTTCAATTCTCTCACTCATAATTTTGTCGAGCGAGAGCCTTAGCCAGCAAAAAAAACCTGTAAACACACCCGGCGGAGCAGATCCTTCAGGTGAGATTTCAGGTGTACTCGTTGATGCCAAAACCGGCAAACCGGTCGAGTATGGTAATTTTGTAATTTACCGCAAAAAAGACAAAGCTCTTGTGAACGGGACTGTAACAGACATTTCCGGGCTGTTCAAAATGTCCCAGGTGCCCTTTGGCTTTTATACTGCTGAAATCTCATTTATTGGTTATGAGAAACTCACAATCGACTCGATACTGGTGACTCCAAAGAGTCTGTCTGTTGATTTGGGGATTTTGAAGTTAAGACCTGCCGGAATGACAACTGATGAAGTACTGGTTACAGGCGAAAAAGACGCCATAATCAACAATCTCGACAAACAGATTATTAATGTTGATAAAAATATCGCATCCGCAGGCGGAAATGCCGCCGATGTCTTAAGAAATGTCCCTTCGGTACAGGTTGACATAGATGGTAACCTGACTCTTCGCGGGAATGGAAATGTGAAAATCCTCATTGATGGCAGACCTGCCAACACAGGCGGTCAGTCAATCGGTGACATTCTGGCTTCAATACCTGCAGGTTCGATCGAATCCATCGAACTCGTAACAAATCCATCAGCCAAATATGATGCAGAAGGCACCGCCGGTATTGTGAATATTAAACTGAAGAAGAAATCAAACCTTGGTATCAACGGTATGCTCTCTTCAAATGTCGGAACAAATGACAAATACAATTCCTCAGTCAATTTGAACTACAAACTCGAACATATCAATTTCTTCGGAAATTTTGATTTCAGAGTGAACAACTTCATGAACGAGGGTAACTCTGTGAGAACCGCCTTCTATCCCGGTTCCACAAATATCCTCTCCCAGACTTCCAACGGTAATTTTACCATGAACATGAGTAACTACAACCTTGGTTTCGACTGGTACCTTGATGACTTTAATACCCTGACACTTCAGGGAAATTACAGGAAGTTCAATTTCGATAATGCGTTCAAGACTCAAAACACCTCCACTTCTTCAGGAACTCCTGCAGAAGTGTATCAGAGATACAGTGAGGGAGCAAGAGATTTCCAAAATCAGAACTACTCCCTGAATTACAAAAGAACCTTTACCGATAAAAACACTGAACTGACTGCCGATCTGACTTTCTCGAGAAATGATGTAAATCTGAACAGTTTTTCGAATGTTGACAGATTCAACAATTCCTCGCTCGTGAAAACCAAGAATGATTCAAAAAATAAATTTCAGTTTCTTGTCGGTTCCATCAACTGGTCCATGCCCCTGTTTGAAAGTACCACAAAACTTGAAACAGGTATCAAGACCACTTTCAGAAATCTGAACTCGGGTGTCTCCTATTTCAATAACGACCCCGTAACTGACAACTGGGTGCTAAACGCCAATCAGACAAATGTCTTCGATTACAATGAACAGATTCATGCTGCCTTCGCAATATTTACAGGAAGCTTCGGCGACTTCAAATATCAGGCAGGTTTAAGATCTGAAACAACTATTGCTGATGGCAAAACCGACAGAACCAATGTCAAAGTGGATAAAAATTATACCGATTTCTTCCCGTCTGTCTACCTGACATACTCACCAAGTATGATTCAGGAGATCAGAGCTAACTATAGCCGCAGAGTTGACAGACCAAATCCAAGACAGGTGAATCCTTTTGTTGATAATACAGATTCACTCAACATCTACTTCGGTAATCCAAATATCAACCCGCAGTTTACAGATTCTTATGAACTCGGTTACTCACTTTTTATGGGTAAACTGAACTTCATGACAACCCTTTTCTACCGTCAAACGAATGGTGCAATCAACTCATTCACCCGTCTTATCGGTAATGGAATCACTGAAACAACATGGGATAATATTGCAACCCAAAAAAGCACAGGATTTGAAGTTAGCACCGGTGGTGAAATTATCTCCGGATTCCGTCTGATGCCATCGTTCTCCTACTACAGAATTCAGTTGAATGGTGAGTCGGGATTGACAAAAATAAATCAGGATGATTACAGTTGGAATGCCAAACTGATCTCCTCGCTCAATCTCTTCGAGGGTGCAAGCATGCAGTTGATGTTTAACTACAATGCCCCCTCTGTAAATGCCCAGGGCAGAACTGAAGAAATGTATTTCATGGATGTCGCATACAAACAGGATTTCTTCGATGGTAACCTGTCACTTACAGTAAGAGTTTCCGATCTCTTCAATACAATGAAGTGGACCAACTCAACTGTCGGTACCAATTTCGACCTGTCGAACTATCGTAAGAATGACTCCAGAAATGTTTATGTAGGGCTCACCTACACCTTCAACAGCTTCAAAAAACAGCAGAAGAAAGGTGGAGAAGAAGGTCCCGGAGCTGATTCCTTCTAGACGGTCAGAAATGATTTTGGGATCATGCACTACTTAATTTTACTTTCACGATAACGACTGTTTCAGTCTGTGAATAAAGCTGCCTTGTGAGACCGGGGCAGCTTTTTTTTATGGAGGTTACAAATCGCTGATCTTTTTGTGTTTGATTTATCGGCTACAAAATTGTATTTTTGAGTCAAACTTTTTAAATGTCAGACAACACAATAGAGCAACAATGGAAATTAATAACAACATCTATCTCGGCGACTGCCTGGAAGTTCTAAAAGAGCTACCGGATAATTGTGTCGATCTGATTTTTACTTCACCCCCCTATGCTGATCAGCGAAAAGAAACCTACGGTGGCATCCACCCGGATCAATATGTCAACTGGTTTATCCCAAGAAGTGAGCAGTTTCTCCGTGTTCTAAAGCCAACGGGCACTTTTGTTTTGAACATCAAGGAAAAAGTCGTGAATGGCGAAAGAAGCACTTATGTGTTGGAGCTTATATTGGAGATGAGAAAACAGGGTTGGCTGTGGACGGAAGAATTCATCTGGCACAAGAAAAATTCATATCCTGGCAAGTGGCCCAACAGGTTCAGAGATTCCTGGGAACGGCTCTTGCAATTCAATAAAGACAAAAAGTTCGCAATGTATCAGGAAAGTGTGATGGTTCCCATGGGTGACTGGGCAAAAACACGCTTAAAAAAATTGAGCCAAACTGATCAAATCAGAGATAACTCGAAAGTTGGAAGCGGCTTTGGAAAAAACATTTCCAACTGGGTGGATCGGGATAAGGCTTATCCTTCGAATGTATTGCACCTCGCGACTGAATGTTCCAACAAAAATCACAGCGCTGCATTTCCCGAGGAATTACCCGAATGGTTCATCAAACTTTTTACTCAACCCGGGGATACTGTTTTAGATCCTTTTATGGGATCCGGGACTACAATCCAGGTAGCAAACAGAATGCACAGACACTCAATTGGTATTGATGTTGTCGAAGAATATTACAATATGGTCAAGTTGTCTGTGGAACCTCAAAAACTGGTACTCTTTGGTTGATATGGCACAATTCAATTTAGAACTCATTCAGAATTATGTAACAGAAAATATCGGTACTTTTCATACAAAACGGTTGGAAAGTCTTGGCAGACTTGATCTTAATAAAATAATCAAAAGAAAAAATCCTTATTTGTTCAAAGCCAAAGACCTCGGACCGGCTGAAATGATCAAAAGTATTGCTGATGCATTTCTGTCGTCCAACGAAGAGACTATTTTTGGTGACTGGTTGGAGAATTTAGCGATTTTCGTTAACTCTTCGGTTTATAGCGGTAGAAAGTCTGGAATTCAAGGAATCGATCTTGAATTTGATAAAGAATCGATCAGATACATTGTCAGCATAAAGTCGGGTCCCAACTGGGGAAACAGCAGTCAGAACAAGAAAATGCTCAGCGATTTCAAGTCGGCAATTAAAACTTTGCGTACCAGTAATTCAGGTTTGCGTGTGGTTCCTGTGAACGGTTGTTGCTATGGTATTGATAACACCCCTGACAAAGGAGATTACTTCAAGTATTGCGGACAGAGGTTCTGGTCATTTATCTCAGGTGATGACGATCTGTACAGAGAAATAATAATACCGATCGGACATGATGCCAAACAGAAGAATCTGGAATTTCTGGAAAAGTACATGGAAATAATCACTACCTTGCAGAGAGGTTTCTTGAACGACTTCTGTCTCCCAAATGGTTCGATTAACTGGAACAAAATAATGGAACTTAACTCGGGCAAGAAAGCATAATCCCAATTTCCGGCTGTATCCATATTCGATCCAGCTGACTCTTCGGAATCCGCTTGCCACTCTAATGTTCCCTGCCATAAAACACCTATATTTACACATCATTTTCCAGGTTTTATATGAAGCTTCTTATCGCCGGATCCTCCGTAGAGGACATGATTCATATAAACGGCACGGTATTAAACCAGCCGGGTGGGATGTTCTATGTGGCTTCTGCTGTTGATGCACTCAAGGAAGATGGTGATGAGATTTTTATGCTGACGAACCTGTCAGAAAAACAAAAGCACCTCTACTTCCCTCTCTACGAGAGATTCAACAGATCACTCGTAAATATTGTTGAGCAGCTTCCCGTCAACCACCTTTTCATTCACGAAAAAGGTGAAAGGGAGGAAAAATATGAGTACCTGACGGAGAAAATTAAATTTGACCCGGCGAGGCTGGCAGATCTCAACCTGAGTGGAGTCCTCGTGAATCTCATAACCGGTTTTGATTTTGCACCCGATGATTTGAAGATACTAAAATCAATCACTCAAGCCCCTCTGTTTCTCGATATCCATTCCCGGGCAAGGTCCTTCAGCGAAGACGGGAACCGGTACTTCGCTAAAATAGTTGATATTGACAAGTGGGCAGCATCTGTCGACATCCTGCAGGCAAATGAAACTGAAATTCTTTGTTGTGGTACCGGCGAAATAGAGGAATCGATAGTCGAAAATATCTTAAATTTGGGAGTCAAAATTGTTTTGGTTACCAAAGGCGATTTGGGGGTAAGAATGTATTACCTGAAAAATGGTGAAATAAACTCCCTCTTCGCGAAAGCAATCAAAGTGGAAACCGTAAACAAGGTCGGGTGTGGCGATGTGTTTGGTGCCGCATTTTTCCTCAACTGGTTGAGAACAGGTGACGCTATAAAAGCACTTTATGCAGGAAATGCTGCCGGTGCTGTAATATCAACTTATAAAACAACAGAACAGATAGAGAACCTTAAAAAAGATGTTGATTCCCTCTTATATGAAAAATAAAATTCTGATTTTTGGCGCATCAGGTATGCTTGGACAACGGTGCTATGAATATTTCGCTAAAAAACTCGGTTACTCTGTCCTCTGCTCTTCCTTCGAAGAAAAGTTCTACGACACTTCCGCAAATTATGTTCAGGCGGATATTACAAAAAGAGACAAGGTCAAATCGATTATATCGAATTTTTCCCCCGATTACATCATAAATGCCGCTGCGTTTACCAATGTGGATAAATCCGAGTCCGAACGGGAACTGGCATGGAGCATCAATGTAAAAGCTGTGGAATACATGGCTGAAGGCGCCAGGAACTGTGATGCCCATTTGATACACATCTCTTCTGACTACATTTTTGACGGAATAAAAGGTCAGTACTCCGAAAACGACAAACCCAATCCGGTTGGTTACTATGGAAGGACCAAACTGGCGGGTGAAAATGCCCTGAGAATTTCGAACGCACTCTACACTATATTGAGAACGAATGTACTGTATGGTGTGATAAAAGAAGGGCGGCTTGATTTTGTGCGCTGGGTCGTTGAATCGATAAGAAAAGGTGAGACAATAAGAATTGTAACCGATCAGATAAATAATCCCACTTTCCTGGATGACCTGGTTAGAGCCATTGGACAGGTGATGGAATTTGGAAAGTACGGAGTCTACAATATAGGTGGCCGGGAATTCCTCTCCCGTTATGATTTTACAATGAGAATAGTCGACTTTTTTGGTCTCGATAAATCGCTCGTGAAGGCAATTACCACACCTGAACTGAATCAGCCGGCAAAAAGGCCCCTGAACTCGGGACTGGTAACCATTAAGGCAGAAACCGAATTCGGCTACTCTGCCAGTTCGATAGAGGATACATTCAGATTTATGAAGGACGAACTTAACCTCTAATCGTTCGAGCCCATCAAATCTGAAATAAACTGCATGTTTTTTGAATCAAAATTTGAGATTACAATCTTTAGAATTGCCGTCAGGGGAACTGCCAGAAACATCCCCATAATACCCCAGATGTAACCCCAGATTATAACAGAAAAAAGAATAACCAGAGGATTCAGGTTGAGCCTTTTCCCAACAATCATCGGCTCAAGAAGGTTAAAGTAGAGGGTTTGTATCCCTGCCATACAACCAACAACCAGCAGCGTGAAAGTGATTTCCCCTGAATCCACCAGCGACATCAGGGCGGGAAGTATTGTTGCGAAAGCAGACCCGATTGTTGGTATAAAGTTCAGGATAGCGGTAAATGCTCCCCATACTGCGGGAAACGGAACGCCAAGAATTCCAAGAACAACCCCGACGGTTACACCGGCAAGGATATTGAGAACAAGTTTTGTAATAATATACTTTTGAATCTGCTCGGGAATGGTTTTAAATGTTTTCTCAAGCTTCGTGGTTTCTTCCTCAAGATCATGATCGAGCTGGTCAACGGATTTACCTGATTCATCAGCAACATGCTGTTTCCGTTTGATAATTTCGAACTTCTTTGGAGAGACAACCCTTTTCTCGATGGCACGATATATCGCTTTGTGACCGGGAAGAATAAACGAGAAGAAAAATATTACAAACAGGGCGTAACCCATAAGATCAATTGTCGAGGTGAGTAGACCTCCGGCAAGGGAACCGTAGTCGATCTGATTTAAAAGCGATTGTATCGAAAAGTTATTTAATGCCGGATCGGTGATACCGAGGGAGGTGGCAGTGTTTATAACCATTGCAGAAAGTTTTTTATCGTAAAGATCGAGTTCACTGCTGAAGCTCATCAGACTGTCTATGATAAATTTGCCCGCAAACCATGTCATTGTGAAAGTAATGGCAATATCCAACAGTCCCGCAATTGCGAGTGGTATTTTCTTCGAAGTGAGAAATCTGTTTAGTGGCACAAAAAGGAAATAAAGGAAATAGGCTATTACAAAAGGAAGAAAAAGATTTTGAAGTTCTTTCAACACGATAACGATGGCTACTATGCCCAGCGTCGCAATGAAAAATTTTGTCAGGTTATCCAGAGTTGTTTTTTCGGTCATGGCTTCAAATGTTTGTTTTTTTGAATTCAATATAGGAAAAGTTTTTTAGTTATGAGTGAACTTGTCCGGTTCGGCACCTGCAGTTGGAAATATGAGTCATGGAAAGGGATTATATATCCTGAATTTGGTGAAATCAATTTTTTGGAGGAGTACGCAAAATCTTTTGATTCTGTCGAAGTTGATCAGTGGTTCTGGTCACTTTTTACTCCCGGGAAACCACCCGCACTTCCAAAAGTAAAAGATGCGGAGGAATACGCTTCCGTCACACCGGATAATTTCAGATTTACCATTAAAGTGCCCAATTCAATTACACTCACCCACTTTTATCCCAAATATACCGGTGGAAAACTTGAGCAAAACCCGTGGTTTCTCTCAGGTGAGCTATGGAAGTCCTTTGTTGATTCGATCTCACCACTCCACTCGAAAACTGCTGCACTGATTTTACAGTTTGAGTATTTGAACAAACAAAAAATGCCTGATCCAAACCTGTTTTTTGGATTGCTCGAGAGGTTTTTTAGAGATGCCGGAAACGGGTTGCCGCTTGCGGTGGAAATCAGAAATCCAAATTTCCTCACCCGTGAATTTTTCACTCTCCTGCATGACCTTGAAGTAGTCCCTGTTTTCCTGCAGGGATACTTTATGCCACCGGTTTTTGAAATCATCGATAAGTTTAAGGATTTGCTCGGTGAGAGGATCATAATTCGACTTCACGGACCGGACAGATCAAGCATTGAGGAAAAAACAGGGGGCGTATGGGACAGAATTGTTGAACCGAAAGATGTGGAAATTTCAAGATTGACCAGACTACTCGAGATGCTGAAGGGAATGGATACTGAAGTATATTTAAATGTAAATAATCACTATGAAGGTTCAGCTCCTCTGACAATAAACAAAATCAAGAAAGGACTGGGAGATATCTAATGCACTGGTTTATTTGGGCTCTGGCTTCCGCCGTTCTTTCAAGTGTTGCGGCAATTACACAGAAGAAAGCATTAAAGGGGATAAATGCACTTGAGTTTTCATTTCATCTTTCCTGGGTAAATCTGATTTTTTGTATCCCTTTTCTGTTTTTCATCGATTTTACGATGATTACCGGCGAACAAACATGGGTGATGTTTATCAAAACATTCCTTCAGGCATTTGCTTTCTGGTGTGTTATGCTCAGTCTGAAGAGTCTCGAGATCAGCTCCGCACTTCCCCTCCTGGCGATGACTCCTGCAACCGTTGCAATCTTTGCTTTTATTTTCATCGGTGAAACATTGACAATAAAAGAGATTCTGGGACTTTCCATGGTTCTCCTGGGTTCTTATTTTCTCGAGATGAAGACTATAAAGGGGGCGGTGGAGCCATTCAGGATATTCTTTACAACAAAGAAATATATTTATGTGGCAGCAGCGCTTGCATTTTTTACTGTGTCAACGATTCTTGACAAATACCTGTTAAAAGACCACAAGATGGAGACCTCCACCTTCATGGTGATGCAACACATCTTTTTCCTTTTCGATTTTACTTTGTTGATGCTCTTTACCCGGTCCGGTTTCACCCTGCCCAAAGGCGAGCTGTTGAAACCCCTCTTTCTTCTTATCGTTGCGACGGCTGCCATAACAATCGGTTACCGATATACCCAGATCGTTGCCTTCACTATCGCCCCCGTTGCTTTGGTAATAGCAGTTAAGAGATTTTCAGTCTTCTTTGCAAGTGTTGCCGGCGGAAAAATATTCAACGAAGGCGATTTACTCAGAAAGGGATTTGCCGCTTTTGTAATTGTGGCAGGCACCGTTCTGATGATCTTCAAAAATTGAAGGTTGAATTCTTGAAGGATGAATTATTGAAGTTTGAAGTCAGAGGTTTGAAGTTTGAAATTACTGTAAATCGGGACCAGTCGAGACCCCTTTTCAGTCCCGGTAATTCATAAGTCAAAACCAATAAATTGTACTTAAACTCTCCTCTGCGTAACTCCTTTTAATCCGCGTGTATCTGCGAACTTATTTTCAAATTACAAATTGTCCAAAACAGGGAGTGTCCTGATTCTTTTGCCTGTAGCAGCAAATATTGCATTACTCAGAGCAGCGGGACACGCACCGATACCAACCTCACCCACTCCACCCACTTTGAAAGTATTTTGCACGATGTGAACTTCGATTTCAGGAGCCTCATCGTATGAAATGATGCCATAGTCATCGTAATTAGACTGCTCCACAGCTCCATTTTTAACAGTGATCTTCCCTTTCATGGCAGCCGATAGCGCAAAGATTACCGCTCCTTCAGTTTGTGCTTTTACAGATTCAGGATTTATAGCCAGTCCGCAGTCGATAGCGACAACAAACTTTCGAATTTTGACATTGTTGTTCGTAACCGAAACTGTTGCGACCTGAGCACAATAACTGTCATATCCCTGGAAGAATGCAATTCCCATCCCTTTCTGCTTACCCCAACCTGCCTTTTCTGCTGCAAGTTCGAGAACTGCCCTCTCTCTGCTGCCTGCAGGCATCAGGTCTCTTCTAAAGATGAAGGGATCGATATTTTTCGAATGCGCCAGTTCATCGATGAATGACTCGACCGCAAATGGCACCTGAGAATGGTAGACCGCTCTCCATGGACTTGATGTTAGTGGTGTCTGAAGAAGAGTACCCGTAATTTTATAATTTTTGATACCATAGGGAAGGTCCTTTGCACCTTCAGCAATATCAAACTGCTCCGGCTTCAGGGTGTCCTTGCTCCATTGTGCACGAATGGATTGCCCGACAATGTTGAGAGTGAATACAGGAGCGTTTTTTTCTACTGTACCTGTAAATCTGTACAAACCGTACGGGCGGTAAACTCCCTGTTTTGTATCATCTTCTCTTGTCCAGGTAAGTTTTACCGGTTTACCCGTTTTTTTTGTAATTTCAGCAGCTTCGACACCAAAGTCGTTCACGAGCCTTCTTCCAAATCCTCCGCCGAGGAAAGTCACATGTACCGTAACCTCCTTTTCATCGATTCCGAGAGTGCTGGCGACATCTTTTCTGAGCCGTTGCGGATTTTGAGTTGGAGCCCACACTTCACATTTTCCGTTGATGAAGTGTGCAGTGGCGTTCATCGGTTCCATCGGTGAGTGAGAGAGAAACGGCACTTCATAATCGGCAGTAATTGTTCCGTTATTCCCCTTCAAGATTGTGTCAGGGTCACCTTCCTGTTTTATTACTCCACCCGGCTCAGCGAGTTTCTTTTTTGCTTCCTCGCGCAGATCACTGGTGTTGAATTTTAGCGTATCCGAGGGTAGCCATTCAGCTTTTAGCTTTTCTGCTCCTTTAAAGACCTGCCAGGTCGATTTTCCTGTTATGGCAACACCCGTTGAGATTTCAAATGCGTCATATATTCCCGGAAGCGATGAAATCGAGGATTTATCAAAAGCCTTGAGTTTCAGTTTGTAGGCATCAGGTCGCTTTACAGTGGCATAGATCATTCCCGGAAGACGGACATCAATTCCGTAAATTGCCTCACCGTACAATTTAGGTGGCGTGTCTTTTCTTGGAGTGCTTTTCCCGATAATCTTAAAGTCTTTCGGATCTTTAAGCGGCACATCTGCCGGAACGGGAAGTTTGGATGCTTCTGATGCAAGTTCGCCATAAGAGAGTTTTGCACCTGTTTTTTTGCTGATTACAAATCCCTTTTCTGCATAGAGATCTTCAATTTTCTCTTTCATCAGAATTGCTGCTGCAGAGATCAGCATAATCCTGGCTGTTGCACCGGCTTTTCTTAACGGTTCATAACCCTGCCTGATGCTCGTGCTTCCGCCGGTTGTTTGATTTCCATAATCAAATCCGGCATCCGCCTGCACAATATTTACGGTTTCCCAGTCAACTTCAAGTTCTTCAGCCACAATCATCGGGAGTGAAGTATATACCCCCTGACCCATTTCCGACTTTGCCACGATAATAGTGACCTCACCGTTGGAGTTGATCTGTAAAAACGGACCCGGCTGAAATATCCCTTTCGGATCGTCACCAAAAATTCCGTTTTCACCCCTGACCAGGGAGGCGGGAAGAAATGTTGCGAGTATCAATCCACCACCTGAAATACTCGCAATTTTTATAAAGTCACGCCTTTTCATATCAGCCTCTCTCTTTCATCAATTCATCAACAGCAATTTTGATTCTCGGGTAGGTTCCGCACCTGCAGAGTACGCCTGTCAGGGCAATTTCCATTTCCTGAGGTGTTGGTTTGGATTTGCGGTTTAGAAGTGAAGCGACTGTAAGAATCTGTCCCGGTTGACAATAACCGCATTGGGAGACTTCTTTTTCAATCCATTTTTTGAAGATCGGGTGTGATTTGTCTTTCGCAAATCCCTCGATGGTTACTATCTTTCTGTCTCCAACCTGTGAGACAGGAATGGAACACGACTTTTCAATTTCTCCTTCAAGCAATACCGTGCATGTGCCACAAATGCCCTTTCCGCACGAGTATTTGGTTCCGGTCAGTCCAAGTTCATCTCTTAACACCCAAAGCAAGGGTGTCGAGGCATCAACATCAACTGATACTTCACTACCGTTAAGTTTAAGTTTGAATTCAGGCATAAAATTTTTCTTCTTCGAATTATTTGTAAATTTCAGTCAAAAAGGTTTCCGATATTCAGAGTGTTGGATGGATCAAAATATCTTTTCACCCGTTTCATCTCGGCAATCCCGGACTCCCCGTACATCAGTTTGAGGTATTCTTTTTTGAGCTTACCAATTCCGTGTTCTGCTGAGACGGTTCCTCCTGACTCCACGGCTTTTTTGCAAAGTTGAAGATAAATCTCTTTCCCTTTGGCAAATTCTTCCTCGTTTTTTGGAAGCATGTTCAGATGAAGGTGGCAGTCACCAAAATGCCCGTAGGCAACATAATCAAGTCCGTTCTCTTTTACCAGATTTACGGAATATTTGTAGTATTCATCGAACTCAGCGACTGGCACGGCTGTATCTGTACCAAGTTTATAAAACCCGTTTTGCGTAATGTATTCGTTCACCTTGTAGGAGATTGCGTGTCTGAACTCTTTTATTTTCGCAGCATCCTGGTCGTCGGCTGCGTACCATGCATCTTCAGGACTCGAGTGATATTTTTCAAGTTTGTTCAACCAGTATGCGGTTACTTCATCGTGCGTATTTTCTGTCGTCTCCACTTCAAACCAGACGCCGGCCTCCATATTTTCAGGGATATTGGGATAATCATTTTTCAGGAAAAGCAGAGCATTTGCATCAAAAAACTCAAGGGCGGAAAGGGACCCACAAGTGTTTGTTACAGGGTCGATCTCCGGATCACCGTTAATTCCTCTCCCCTCGGCTCTGCTTTCAGAAACAAATTGAAGTGCGTCATCGATATTTTTGAAAAATGCAACACACGAAAGGAGTTTTTCGGGAATCGGAAGCGCATTAAGTTTGATTCTCGTAATTACCCCGAGAGTTCCTTCCGAACCTGTAATAAGATCGAGTAGGTCGGCACCCTCTTTGCTGTAGTAGCCGGCTGCATTTTTAACCGCCGGCACTTTTAAGCGCGGCGGACGGATGTTAAGTACTTTCCCTTCAAGTGTTTTTGCTGCAAAGACCCCCCTCTTGTCTGTTATGTCTCCTCTTCGCATCCTGATCGTATCTCCATCCGGAAGCATCAAATACACTCCCGCAACATAATTTCTTGTTGGACCATATTTGAACGAACGGGCACCGGAGGAATTATTGGCGACAATTCCCCCGACTGTGCAAAATGTTTCAGTAGGATCCGCAGGAAAAAAGAAACCTCGCTCTTTCAGGTAAGCCTGCAGATCACTGAGCAGAACTCCGGGATCACAGGTCACAATCATTTTTACTCTGTTGAATTTCCAGATCGTATTCATTCCCACAGTTGAAATCAGAATTCCCCCCTGAGGAACGCACCCGCCTGTAAGTCCTGTTCGGCTTCCGGAAATTGTTACTTTTATTTTGTCAGCATGGGATTTTTTGAGGAGTGAATTAAGTTCGTGGTGGTCTTTTGGAAAGAAGACAGTGTCGCAGTCACCCTTGAAATTTGAGGCGTCATGCAACCATTCCTGTATCTCTTCTTTGTGCGAATTGAATTTTACTTTAGTAAACATTTTCTGCCTTCATTTCTGAACCTCCAGTCATTCCTGCCAGCACGAAAAGAATGAGGATTTCAATATGGTAATTAAAATTCAGGATGTTTTAATTGTCAAAATTAATACTATTTGCAATCTCTGCAATTATTTTCTTAACTTTCTTTATCATTTTATTGAGATTGTATGAAAAAGTCGATTTTGTTTTTATTGATCCTTGTTTCCGTGACAACTGCCCAGTCTTTTAGATTTAAAAGACCGGTAAAGGATAATATTCAAACCAACGGCTCATACCTTTATGGCGAGCCGAGGTATGGGAATAATGCGCTTGCACACCTTGGTATCGATATTGCAGCAAGATATGATACCGTCTTCGCTGCAGCAGATGGAGTAATAACCTTTGTCGGGTATAACCCCTCTGATACAGTCGGTGGCTATGAACCAGGTGGTGGAGGGAACTACATTACCCACCGCGCGATGTGGAACAATAAAACCGTATACATGCTCTATATGCATCTTCAAAGACCACTGATAACTTCGGGAGCAACGGTTGCACAGGGTGATCCGATTGCAATTTCAGGAAATACAGGTAATTCCACCGGACCCCACCTCCACTTCGAAATTAGAATGAATACCGCCACCTACGCTACCCCCGGTTCAAGAAGAAACGCCGAACTGTGGGCGGGAATGACCGGAACGGGCGCAATTTATGGTCGGGTACCAAATGCTCCGAACAGCACCCGTGTCGATATTTCTCCCGACCCAAAGCCGAGACCTCCTTACACGACTTACGGATACTCTCTTACCTACAACTTTGGAGACCCCTATGTGGGAAGCGATGATATTTACAATGAGAATTATGGAATTGGTGATGTGAAGCCTGGAACTTACACTATTACCGCTCTCGGAGGAGCTTACTCCCGGGTCGTAACAGTCGCTGCAGGCCAGGTCGTAAGTGCAGATCCACCTTCAGATATTAGAGATGAGATTGTGTTGCCTAATGAGCTTGCTTTGTCACAAAATTTTCCAAATCCGTTTAATCCTGAAACGGTTATCAACTTCACTCTAATTGAACAGTCTGTAGTTAAAGGAACTGTATATGATGTAATGGGAAGAGAAATTGTAACTCTTATTAATTCAGAATTGCCGGCGGGGAACCACTCCATCACATTCGAAGCAACAAATCTTCCTTCGGGTATCTACCTATTGAGGCTTATTGCTGGAAAGAATCAAAGTATAATAAAGATGACTTTGAGTAAATGAAGGCAAATGATAAATCGTTGATCCAGGGAGATTGTTGTAATATTTATCTTTTTCATCGTTCCTCGTTTAACTACTTAAGGATAATGATTTAATAAAAAAACTTTTCCAATCATTAAAAAGAATTTCTTTTTTAATTAAATAATTCCTATTTTAACCATCGATTGTAAAATTTATAAGTTAATAAATTGCTTAACATGTTAAAATGGTTAATTAAAGCATTGTTGCTTTTCCCGGTGACAAGCGCTTCCCCTCTTTTTGTTCTATTCCGGAAACTTGAGATTTCTTCCATGGAGGATTTGGTTCAAATCCCGACCGTTAATCACTATCCTGCAAAAGATCCTTTTACATGTTACTCATGGTTGCCCCGGGAATCTATAAGATCCCATTAACTTTTTTTTGTAACTGATTTAAAATTAGATAGTTAAAACAGCAAATATGGAGTAAACAATGACATTTTTCTTTTTTAGTAATTGCAATTTTTTGCGATTTTTATTGATTTTTTAAGCATAGTGTTTGTTGAAATGAAATTCAACAATTCTTTCGTGATACAAGGTCTCTTAGTTTGGATGACCAAGGTCATTTTAGCTTTGGGATAAATTCTCTGTAACAAGAATATTGACGGAGTAACCAATGAAAATAATATTTCTACTCGCAACACTCTATTGTCTGACTATTAGTGTCAGTGCGATAAATACCAACCCAGGCAATGCTACCGGCGATCACAAAATCTCTCCTAAATCTAATGACAATACAATAGTAGCATATTACCCATTTAATGGAAACCTGAATGATGTGAGTGGGTATGACAACCATGGTGTCGCCAGTGGAGGTGCCTATCTTACAGCCGACAGATTTGGCAATCCAAACTCTGCATTCGCATTCAACGGAATTGATGGTCAAATTGAAATCGCAAATTCTCCATCCTTGGCTTCACCCGTAAATGGAATTGCAATTTGTGGTTGGATATACATCAATTCTTGGGACAATGGATTTGCTCCATTTTTATGCAAATCCGTATCAGCGGATGGTCCTCAGTATGAAATTCTCTTGAACCAAACTTTTATCGGGTTTTATACCTCAAACGCAACTATAAACTCAACAATTTCTTATCAATTCCAACTTCAACGATGGTATTTTATTGCCGTTTCCTGGAATGGTTCTGTAATCAACACTTATGTAAATAATGAACTTATAGGCTCAGTGGCCACTTCCGGGTCACTAATACCGAATAATAATAGTCTCACTATGGGAGTTAATACACCCGGGGTTATCGAACATTTAAATGGATCGATCGATGATATAAGAATTTTTAACAGATCGATTAATGCTTCAGAGATTAATTCATATTTCAATGAGGGGTTGGTGACTTTGGTATCACCTGGAAATGGTACAGAACCCGGATATACAATATCAACTTTAACTCCTACTTGTTTGTGGTTTAGTGTCAGAAATGCAACACTTTACAGTTTGCACTTGTATAAAAAAATTGGCAACAGGTATGAATTTATTTATGGAAATGATAACATCCCAAATACCAGCTTTCCGATACCGTCAGGGTTGATCAATAATGGTTCCACTTACTTCTGGATCGTTCGTGCAAAAATTGCAAATAATTGGATTCCTTTTTCACAACCAAATTATTTCTCGACAAATATCGTGGCGGTAACCCCGACAATTTTTCTTTCTTCGTCAATGATTAATGTTGGTGAAAGAGTTTCGATCTCAGGGATAAAATTTTCAATAAACAGTGGAGTTCAAGTCCGAATAAATTCAAATAATGGATCTAATTTATTTTTGAATGTACCAACAAATTCTTTAGGTGAATTTGCCAATCCAGTTCTGATTTCTGAACCGGGTAGTTATTCCGTTTATTGCAAAGATATGCTTACAGGAAATTTTTCGAACCACAAATCGTTTATTGCTTCAGCTCCATCAAACAATTCGTATTTTACTCTTCTTAGTCCTGAGCCTGTCTCTCAGGCAAACACAAACGATCAGATTTTAGTGAAGTGGAATGACAAACTTGATCTGGAAATTCCTGCAAATGACAACCCACCCGGCGGTAATCAAAGAGCGTATTCATACGATATCGAGAAAGCCTTAAGTATAAACGGACCTTGGCAGGTTATTTCATCTATTTCCGGATTTGATGATAAATTTAAAAGTGTGACTTTAAGTAAAGTAGTCAATATCCCAAACGAAGGAAGTTGTTTTCTAAGAGTTGTAGATGGTTTGATCCCAAACCGTCAGACTGAAAATGCCCAGTTACAAATTAGCGCAGCAACCTCTGTAAATTTTAAAGTCGAATATCTTTGGGATTATTCTTATCCTCGGCCAAGCGAACCCCCAATTGGAGTTGTTGCTGATGGAACAGGCAGATTTTATATAAAAGTTTCAAACCCTACAACAACAATTGAAAGAGTGACTTTCACACTTAGTGATCAGAACTCAAACACCGAAACAAGAATACTGGGGAAACTAAAAGAAGCAACGAATATATCAAGTTACAGCGATGAGGCAAATTCTGCCGATCAAATAACTGCAAATGGTAATGAGCATCCACCCAATTCATTCTATTGTTGGTATGTGGCACCTGACGATTTCTTGGATGGGACAATTTCTGAAAATACTCAGGAAAGAAAAGTTAACATTCATATCGAAGTAGAATATTCAAACGGACAAATAGAGCAAACAACAAAACCAGTTATTGTTCAGCGCCCACAACTGGTGCTAGTTTATGGATTGAATGGCACAACTTCTACATGGAATAGTTTTGTCAAAGAACCAAATTTAAGAAAGTTCACCATTCATAAACTTGAGATCGATAATAAAGGAAGTTTTGACCTTAATGCACAAAATATTTTATTCAATGCTGATCCAAACTACTCACTTCCCGCTTATATTAAGCAGTACAGAATGCATCATAAAATAGCAACTAATCAGGTTTATTATGTTGGACATAGCATGGGGGGCAGTATTTTACGATACGCAGAAACAATATTTCCCTACAATTTCTCTGACAGACAGAACTATAGGAAAGGTTTTGTTAATAAATTTATTTCATTAGATACCCCGCATAAAGGTTCACCCTTAGCTAACATGTTAGTTAACTTTAAACCTCCTGCCTCATTGATTGAGGTTTCACTTGCTCTTCTACTAAAAGATTTTTATAATTGGAGTTTTAGTGATGGTTTGAAGGTTCACCCTGCATTTGAGGATTTAAGAGTAAATCAGCACTCCTTCAATCAAACCATATATAAATCACATGTTTTTGTAGGCGATTTTATCCCGGGGCCCGAAACATTTTCACAATTGGCAGCAAATGCAATATGGGATAGTCAATTTTATAAGACATTAATTGATTTATTGAGATTATTCTTTCTGGATGTAAAAAAACCTTACGATTTACTTAAAAGATGGGATTCGCATTTTTCGGCGGTTCCTGCACAAGACCCAATTCCCAATTCCTTTGCGAACTCAGATATCATTGTTTTGGTTAACAGTCAGCTCTCAGGACTCTCCCTTACCTCGGATAATGTCACATATGGACCTTACTATGTACACTCATCTTTGTTTGGTTCATATGCAGTTGTAGATGTTTCTGCTGAAAAAGTAAGCAGTCTATTAGACATGTCCATTTATTCAAATAAGTGGGGTCCAATTCCTGCTACAACTCGTACTATTTCTGATTTTAGAATCGCACCATCTCATGTAAATATCGTTGCAGATAGTTCAGGTATTGAGATATTTCAACCTGAACTCAACAGTACATTATTTATTGATAGCACATTCAATTTGCTATTTGAATTGGAAGATACTGTAAATCTAAAGAAAATTGAAATTAGATACCAAGACCAGTTGGTTGAAGACACTATCCCCCAATTTAACTATAATTTTGAACTCGGAGTGAGCAATAATCGGCTTGACACCCAAAAAGTTTACATATTTGCTTATTATTTTATGGGTGATTCAATAAAAATTGTAAACAAATCAGTCCCTGTTGTGGTAAAATCAAACGATATCCCTTTCGATCTTGAGTCAGAAGATAAATTTGTTTATCTGGTTGCATCACAAGATTATTATCTTGATATGAATTTGTATTTCCCGAATTTTATAAGTAAGGTCGGGACTTCTGGTACCAAGTTAAAGGTAACATTTGAGAATCCGTCAATATTTGTTTATGATGATGCAGAAAAAAAACTTTCAGCAATGGCCGATGGTGACACCTATATCATAGTGCATTATGATAATTTAGCTGACACAATTTATTTCAAAATAAGGGGGGAGGAGATTGTGCCAGTTGAATTGACATCTTTTACAGGAATCCAGAGTGGAGATAAAATTTCATTGAAATGGGAAACTCAAACAGAGACAAATAATCGAGGTTTTGAAATTGAGAGGAAAGCCCAAAATGGGAAAGATTTTACCAAGATAGGTTTTATTGACGGGAATGGAACTACCACCAAACCGAGAAGTTACAGTTTTATCGATTCTCCAATGGAAGACGATCTGTATTTCTATCGGGTAAAGCAGATTGATTATGATGGATCATTTACTTATACACCAACCATACAAGTTGACTTTCATGGTGTTCCTGAGAATTTTGCTTTATTTCAAAATTTTCCCAATCCGTTTAATCCAGTAACAAAGATCAGGTATTCCATCCCAAATACAAGCACGGTAAATATTCGGATTTATAACTCTTTAGGTGAAATGGTCAGGCAAATTGTTAATGAAATACAGGAAGCAAATAATTATGAAATCGAATTTGATGGATCAGGATTTGCAAGTGGAGTTTATTTCTATTCACTTGAGGCATATGCACTTGAAGGTGGGCTGAGATTTCAGAATACGAAAAAAATGATAGTATTAAAATAAGCAAGGTTATTACGCTCCGCCCAAAACAAGCCGGGAAAGACAAAACCCGGCTTCAGGCAGGGCAACGAATTCTGTCACTGTTTCAGAATTGGCTATAGTCTGTTCAGCATCAATTAGTTATTATTGATTTAATAACAATACAATAAATATACCTCGAGAATTAAAATGAGAATAATTTTACAAAAAATGGTCTTATTATTTGTTGCCCTATGTGTTGTTGTCATGGGGCAATCAGAATATTCCCTAAAATTCCGTGACATTGATCATGGCAACCGTGGAAACAAGCCGGATATGACGAAGGATTTCTACAAAATCAAAGAGGGAATTCAAGATCCTACCAGATCTAATGAGATGTATCAACCAAAATACGGTCGAACAAAACAAAATAAATCCAATTTTACAGCAGGTAAATATGTCATGCTTACACTTGTGGGAGATACAATTCGCTACTCCTACACATATGACAATAACGGAAACAGGCTGACTGAATTGGAGGAAAAATGGCAAAACAATGCATGGGTAAGTTCTTGGAAGTACACTGACACCTACGACAACGATGGAAATATTCTGACGCGGTTGGTTGAGAAATGGCAAAACAGTGCCTGGGTAAATTTCGGGAAGTACAGTTATATCTATGACATCAACGGAAATCTATTGTACGAGCTGTCTGAAAGATGGGAGAACAATGCTTGGGTAAATTACTATCAGGACACTTATAGCTATGACAACAACGGAAACAGGTTGACTGATCTGTATGAAAAATGGCAAAACAATGCATGGGTTTATAACCTTAGGTGGATTTTTACCTATGACAGCAACGGAAATGAATTGACATGGTTGGATGAGAGATGGGAAAATAATAGTTGGGTAAATTACAAGAAGTACACTACTACTTATGATAACAACGGGAAGAAGCTTTCTTACTTGTACGAACTCTGGCAAAATAATGCCTGGGTAAATTCCTGGAAGCACACTTCTACCTATGACAATAACGGAAACTGGCTGACATACTTGTATGAAGTCTGGCAAAATAATGCCTGGGTAAATTCTTATAAGTACACCTATACCTACGACAGCGATGGGAAATTCATTTTTTCTGTATATGAACTCTGGCAAAATAATGACTGGGTAAATTCCGAAAAGAACACTTATTTTTATGACAACAGCGGAAATTGGCTGACTTCCTTGTATGAACTCTGGCAGAATAATGACTGGGTAAATGACAGGAAGAACAGTTATAGCTATGACAACAACGGAAATCGATTGTCTATCCTGCGAGAATTATGGCAGAATAATGCATGGCTAAATTCTGAGAAGTACACCTATTCATACGACAATAACGGAAATACAGTCTCCGGCCAACACTATTCATGGTCAAATAACAGTTGGGTTAGTTCACAAATAAACATCCGTTTTTCATATAACAATGGACAGTCTTATTATTATATTTATTCATCCTCTGCAACAGCAACATACCAGTATATAACAACCGGATTGGAGTATGATAATTCGGACGATATGAATTTCACTCTCTCACAAAATTACCCGAATCCCTTTAACCCTTCAACGACAATAAGTTTTGTTTTACCCCTTACCGGTCATGTAATCCTTGAGTTATTTTCAACTGAAGGGAAGAAAGTAATGACATTGATTAATGAAACCATGAGTGCCGGTAAACATCAGTTTACAATTAATTCCGGTAAATTACCCAGCGGTGTTTACATCTATCGACTAAAAGCGGGACAATTTAGTGACTCAAAGAAACTGATTCTTCTCAAATAATGTTATTAAACGTGAGAAGCGGGCCACCTTTAAAGCCCGCTTTTCTTTCAGAATGAAAAAATAACCTTTCACCCAGATAAGTTCCAGTAGACTCAACCATGGCAGATTAAAGAGTCTGTACCCATAAGCCTCAGTAATTGAATAAGGTTAATTTTTCGAACAAACTGGAATGTACTAAGATACACCCGCTTTTGAGATATTTCAAAGATAATATTGTTCTCGCTTCAACTTACCCTATCCAGGAGATAAGCTAAAAATATTTGACAAAATGTTAGATTTTAGAAAAATCTCTTGACAAATAAATAAATAAAAAAATGTTATTTTTAATTTAGGTTATGTGAGGAATTTTCATTTATTAAAACCGGAGGTATTCTTTTTCTATTAGATAATTATATCAGAGATTCCTACATCATTAAATTTGGTTAGTGAGGGAAAAACAGCCAACTTTTAAATTCTGTACCCGGGATTCTCTTCACTCTATTTAGCTCCTTCGTAACTTGATCTGATAGAGGTCAAACCATTCTACCGTAAACAACACATATATAATTTGTTCAAGCCACTATCGACTTGTTTCTGCTTTTTGTTATGCCTGAAGTTGAACAGGATGATTTTGGATAGTTGAGCTAATTTCATATCCTCTATTGTTGAGGAATTGAAAATACTATTGGTGTATGGTTAACACTTAATAAGGAGAAGAAAAACTATGAGGAAAATTTTTTACTGGCTTTTAATAATCTTGTCTTTGGTGCCCCAACTTTGGGCGCAGAAGATCTATGTTGATGCGATAGGTGATATTGATCCAGGACTTAGTACCGGCAATGGCACGCTTGATATCGTTAAATTGGAATTATCAAATACCTCAACCGATATTTTGTTCAAACTTACGGTTAACGGAAATCTCAGCACAACTGACTGGGGGAAATTCATGATCGGTATTTCTTCAGGAAGTATATTTCCCACTACCAATACCGGGAATGGTTGGGGAAGACCTATTCAACTAAACTCCACCGATGGCGGTATGGATTTCTGGTGTGGTACCTGGGTTGATGGTGGTGGCGGGTCTCAATTGTGGCAGTACAATGGTTCTTGGAACCTAAATTCACCCCTGAGTGAATTTTCTATTACACCTGGCGCACAAAGCATTATTAACATGAAAGTAACATCTGCATCTATCGGTTTGAACGCAGGCGACGACTTCTATTTTGATGTTTACTCTTCGGGAGGTGGAGCTACTGACGGTGCGGTAGATGCTTTGTCAAATCCAGCTGTGACCATAACATCTTGGAGCCAGCCATATACTTCGTCTCCCACAAGTGCCTTATCCTTTTATAAGTTCGCAGCGATCACATTTACAGGCGGGTCAGGATACACCCATGAAGGAGTGCCGGGTTCTATCAACCAACCATTTGGTCGTTTTTATTTGGATGACTTAAATGAAGGTTCTACTCTAACCGGGGCCACGATTAAACTAAACGGAACGAGGACAGGTGTATCGAACTTCAAGCTATGGGCAAGCAGTGATAACATTGATTTCGATCCTTTAACAAGTACTCAGATTGGAACGACTGTGGCCGTAGATCCGGGTGAAGGTAATAATATAGTTTTTAGTTCTTTATCAAAGGCGTTATCGTATTATAACTGGTTCTTCGTTACATGTGATTTAGCTGAGAACGCAACTGGTGCTATCCAGGGAGTTTTGGTTGACAACTCATCACTAACCATTGCGGGGGGGTCCCTTAGTTCCACGATCACTAACGCTACTCTCTCTGGAGGTGCAACTCCCCTCCCCGTCGAACTAACCTCCCTCAATGCTACAATCAGAAACGGTCTTGTTGACTTAAAATGGGAAACTGCAACAGAAGTTAGTAACTACGGTTTTGAAGTTGAGAGAAAATCAGAGGCTTCTGACTGGATCAAGATTGGATTTGTTGAAGGGCACGGTTCCACCAACTCACCAAAATTTTATACCTATTCTGAGAAACCGGTCGGAACTGGAAATATTGCTTACAGATTAAAACAAATTGATAATGATGGCCAGTTTGAATACAGTCCTGAGGTTGAAGTTTTAGTTGATGATCTTCCTAATGGATTTGCTTTGGAACAAAATTATCCTAATCCATTTAATCCTGCGACATCAATTAGATTTGCTCTAAAAGAAGATACCAAGGCAACCTTAAAAGTTTACAATTCACTTGGTTCTGAAGTTGCCACTTTGTTTGATGGTACGGCAGAAACAGGCAGGTATTATGATGTAAAATTTGGTGGAGGTGATCTCGCATCCGGATTCTACATTTATAAACTAGATGCCGGTGAATATGTTTCAGTCAAGAAAATGCTTTTGATGAAGTAAGGCCTCACCACTCCCGAAGAGATGCCTTCGGTATTACTGAAGAGGTGAGAATTCTTGAAAATTTCTTTTAAGCTCCTGAGTAATCGGGAGCTTATTTTATATCTCCATATTACGAAGATGACTTTGATGAAATTAAATTTTAATAATAATGTATCATCCAGTGATTCAAGGCTTGGGCGTTTTCCTTTTTATTACTTTTCATCTTCTTTTGATTTCATTCTGTAAACGCACTATTTTCCTTTAAATCGATTAGACTGACAGATTATTTCTTTTGATTTTTCTTTTATTAAGACTCAATTACCTCATTTTCGGAGGGCAAAGAAAGAAGTTCTTGTAATTTATTGCGTAATTGAATCTCATTCATTTTATTTCTCAAATTTGGCAGACTACAAATGTTCCTGACTCAACACGATGCAAAATCTGCAATCTGTTGACGCATATTTTAAATTTTGGTTAAATATTTCTATTCTACCGTTTCGAATTTACACACAAAGTTAGAGATTTTAATAAAATGAAAAAATTCCTGATCAGAGTAAAGAAACCAAAATCGAAAAGTAAAATTATTGCATGCCCTTATTGAGATTTTGTTTCATGTTTGCTACCGGAGTGAATAAACGACATTCTCCGTACCATTTTTTCGATCGTGCTAATATCCACTGACACCTCCAAATTCTTGACCTCACAATTTTTTTTCAATAAAAACCTTCTTTTTTCGATAAATCGTTTGTTCATATGATGAGAATTTAAGAACTTTAAGTTTCCACTTTTTCATTTATTAACATGACAGGTCCCCCATGAAGAGAATCTTTATCTTCTTCTTTTTAATCGTCCCGTTTGTTGTCGCACAGGGTTTGAGTTTGAACCCCTGGAAAGACTTTAACAGAAACAGTCTGCCATCCGGGCTGGATAAACAGATAACTGTAGAACAGTACAGACTTTTGGAGCTGGATAAATCATCCATTTCTCAGTTTCTTGCAACCGCTCCCCCTGAATTTTCATATACTGCCGGTAAGGTGCCCGTTCTCGAACTCCCGTTGCCTAACGGAAATTACTCCAAATTTGAAATTTATTATTCACCGGTAATGGAACCTGCTCTCGCGGAAAAATATCCTGAAATAAGAACTTATCTCGCAAAATCTATCGATAATTATTCATATTCTGCAAGACTTGACCTTACTCCTCACGGATTTCATGCCCAGATATTCACTTCCGAAGGTACCATCTTTATTGACCCGTATGCAAAAGGAAATTCGATTTTCCACATTTCATATTTCAGAAAAGATTTCTCCCCTTCACAGGATAAATTATCAAAAAGTGTCTGTCTCGTAAATGAAGAATCGCCCGCTCCCCCCTCGGGTGCAAGACTTGCGGCAGGTACACTAAGAACCTACCGCCTTGCCATGGCAGCCACAGGTGAATATACTTCGTTTCATGGAGGTACTGTAGCTCTCGCAATGGCGGCGATAGTTACTTCTGTGAACAGAGTAAACCAGGTTTATGAACGGGATTTTAGTGTCAGAATGATTCTGATTGCAAACAACAACCTGATAGTTTACACCAATGCTTCCACTGATCCATATACCAATAACAATGGTTCGACGATGCTTGGACAAAACATAACCAATCTTAACAGTGTAATCGGATCAGCAAATTTCGATATTGGCCATGTTTTCAGCACAGGTGGCGGTGGTGTCGCCTACCTTGCAAGTGTTTGCGGTTCGAGTAAAGCAGGCGGTGTTACCGGTGGTCCTGCTCCTGTCGGCGATCCTTTTGACATAGATTATGTAGCTCATGAAGTGGGACACCAGTTCGGTGCCAACCATACGCAGAACAACAACTGCCAGAGAAATGCTTCAACAGCTTTTGAACCCGGAAGTGCAGCCACTATCATGGGTTACGCAGGTATCTGCCCTCCCGATCTCCAGAATAACTCCGATGACTATTTCCACAGCGGAAGCATGGCGGAAATTTCAAGTTTCATCGCCGGAACGGGTAACAACTGTGCAGTTTCTGTCACCAACGGAAATGAAAAACCTGTTATCACTTCATTCCCGACAGGTGGATTTACCATTCCAATTAACACACCATTTAAACTTACCGGTGCTGCTTCGGATGTGGATAACACAACT
This sequence comes from Bacteroidota bacterium, assembly GCA_020161395.1. NCBI lineage: Bacteria > Pseudomonadati > Bacteroidota > Bacteroidota bacterium. The sequence goes on along the minus strand of JAIUOE010000010.1, from coordinate 25,795 downwards.
CTGACCTACTGCTGGGAAGAGTATGATTTAGGTCCATCCACACATCCAAACACTCCTTCGGGAAATGCACCTATTTTCAGAAGTTTTGATCCTGTGGTCAGTGGAACCCGCTGGTTCCCGAAAAGAGCCAATGTTTTCAGCGGTACACAGGTTCTTGGCGAAATTCTTCCTTCTTATGCGAGGAACCTGAAATTCAGATTGATTGTCAGAGACAACAATCCGGGTGCCGGAAATTATGCGTTCCAGGAGATGTCGTTTGCCGTGGCAGGTTCGGCTCCCTTTAAAGTTACATATCCTAATACCAATGTTTCGATTCCTGCACTTTCACCTGTTACGGTTACCTGGGATGTGGCAAGCACAAATACAGCCCCTGTCAATTGCCAGAATGTCAATATCAAAGTGACAACCGACGGTGGAAATACATTCACCAATGTTGCCGGACCTGTTCCGAACAATGGTGCTGCAATTGTGAATCTCCCGAATATCCAGACTACTACTGCAAGACTCTATATCGAAGCGGCTGATAATATCTTCTACGATGTGTCTGATGCTAATTTTTCGATCACTCAACCGGTTCCGGTTGAACTCGCTGCTTTTTCGGCAACTTCAAATAACGGGACAGTGGTTCTTGACTGGACGACTGCAACCGAAACCAACAACAAAGGATTCGAGATCGAAAGAAAATCCGGCAACGGTGAGTTTGTAAATATCGGTTTCGTTTCAGGTAACGGAACAACCACTAAAATTTCAAACTACTCATTCAGCGACAAGCCTTTTGCAGCAGGAAGCTATACTTATCGTCTGAAACAGGTCGATTTTGACGGTTCTTTCTCATTCTCGAATGAAGTGAACGCTGACATTTCAAATCCTGATGCCTTCTCTTTATCACAGAATTACCCGAATCCGTTCAACCCCTCAACATCGATTTCGTTCAGCCTGCCTGAGGCCTCGAATGTCAGAATTACGGTGTATGATGTGGTGGGTAATAAAGTGGCAGAACTCGTGAATGGCAATTTTGCAACCGGCTGGCACAAAGTTGATTTCGATGCTTCGAAAATGAACAGTGGAATCTATCTCTATACAATTACGGCACAGTCGGTCAATGGGAAAAGCTTTAGCGCAACCCGTAAAATGATGTTGCTGAAATAGGATGATGGATGACGGCTGATGGCTGAATTCCTGAAGAATTAATAACTCAAGAGCACACAGAGAAGTTTCTTTGTGTGCTCTTTTGATTTTATCGTTTACTCAATTCGCAACACTGTAATCTTTACACGCCTCGGCAATCGCCACCTCCGCCAGATCTGATGGTATCAGACCTTTCATTGTCACATCCTTTGGATCACCATAGTCAAACTTCTTAAAGTTGTCTGCAATTATAATCCCGTCCTCTTCTATGAACTTCACAAATTTCTGATTCATGTTCGGCGTCAGGAAGACCATACAAACAGGCAACAACTCATTATCGGTACCGTTCACCGATGCGACTCCACTTCCAAGAGGTTGCGCCCTGCCGGCATCTATCATATTGTTTTTCAAGTGATGATGCTGCCGGACAACAAGTTTTGATGCCTCTTTTGTCAGTTTTGTTTCGATGACAGCGAGTTTAATGTCATTGTTCGATTTGGCAAATGGTTTTTCTCTCAGCCAAAGTTCGGAGAGATTTACATTTTTTTCGAGTATTATGTAATAATCGGTCGAGTCGACTTTGTGGAGTGAAATGATTATCGATTCCTGGGCATACAGAGGGGTAAACAGTAAAAGCGAAAGGAAAAACGGAATTGATCTGAATTTATTCATGATATGTCTCCGGTTTATTTCGAGTATCTTTTAAAATACTGGACACTCGTCACATGCAAACATAACCATTTATTTGGTTAAAGTCAAGACTTCACATACTGTCTCAAATGGGGCCGGATTATGTGGTACTGTTTTCTATGAAACTTCCGCTATCACAAATTCACTCTTCCCAACAAACACTATCGCAAATGACTTGCAAAAAACCCCTTTGTCAGCAAGTTCTGCTTTATACCTCGAAACCTGATCGAGTGCTTTCTCCTTCTCGGTTTTCAGGTTTTCTTTGCTGCTTTTTTTGAGGTATTTAAGTTCCAAAAGGAAGCTGTCTTTTCCCGGATTAATTTTAGTTGGAATCAGAAGTAAATCCGCATATCCATTATTGTTCTCATACTCGCTTTTTACATAATATGCATTGTTCCCCATCAGCAAAGTCATGAAGATCATCTTGATATTCTTCTCGTTGAAGTTTTGCAGATCGCGATTTGAAAGGTTTTTCAAAACATAATGGACATAAGCAACAAGCTGATCTATCTTCCCTCTTAATGACATCTCTATGATTGAATCAATTATTTTTGATGAATCAAATCTTATGTTTTTGGACATTGTGAAAAGATGCCTGAAATATTCCCAATACATCTGTTTGATTACATAATTCGGAATCACAAATGTGTATTTGCCAAACATCTCATTTTCGATTGTAAGCAAGCCGTTGTAGAATAATAAAGAGACCGCTTCGGTTTTTGTATAGGGCAACTCGAAATTGTATTGAATTGTCAGTTGTTCTGTGGTTCTTTCTGTTTCCAGAACACCCGATATTATTTCATCAGATTCATCTTTTGACAGAGGAGCGAGAATATTCGATATTTTTTTGTAATCAGATGTTACATTTTGATCTGCCATTTCTTTGGGATACTTGAAGTTATCAGCGAATCTTGACAAAAATGTAATTACCATTTGAGGATTGTATAATCTCTCAGTAGTTTCTGAAGAGAATTTACTGCCGTTATACCACGAACGCATATCTGAAATTACCGTCTCAATATCGAACTTTCCCTCTTCATAGATGGTATTTTCAATCATACCCCAAAGTTCTGATTCAGTAAATCCTGCCGTATTGTGGAATTTGTAGTCAAGTGTGATGTTTTTTGCGACATTAAATCCGCTCGTCATGCTGTCGAGTGTAACGGGAGTTACTCCTGTTGCAAAGAACCGGTCGATTATTCCGTCACCCATGAACTGTTTGATTACCTCATAAAACTTCCTGACCCATCCGTTGCGGGAAACAACTTCCTTGAAATGAACTTCGTCGAAGGAGAATAATTCATTCGTAAAATGGTCATATTCGTCGATCAAAAGATAAATTTTCCCCTCTGATCTGTATTTTTTAAATATCAACATAAAATTTCTTAACAGCTCACTGCTGCCATCAATATTCAAATACTCATTAATTTCCTGTTCACTACTTATACCGTATGTGTACATGAAACCTTTAAGAGCAGTCCTTATTTCGACTTCAAACTTCTTCTTGATTTCTTCCCTGACATCTGTACCTATTCCGCTGAAATTGAAGCTTAATATATAATAACTGTTTTTTAGGGGGGTTGTATTTCCCGGTTGCCCGATGAAGTATTGGCCGAACAACTCATCAAATCTTTCCCGGTATTGAATGCCGTAATAATATTCAAGCATGGAAAGGGTGAGAGATTTCCCGAATCTGCGCGGACGAAGAAAAAACACATATTTATCGCTGATCGACTCTAAAGTCCTGATATATTTCGTCTTGTCAACAAAATAAATATTCTCTTCTATCAAACTTGCATAATTTGAGGATTTTGATGGTATTCGCTTCTTCATTCTTCGGCTCATAAATTTCTCTGAATCATTAGGGAAATATAATAAAAAAACCCGGCTGTTAACCGGGTCTTAATAACTACTGTCTGATTCTGAGATGAAGTTCCTTCAACTGGTCATCGGAGACCAGTGACGGGTTGTCATCCATAAGTGAAATTGCGTTTGCAGTTTTGGGGAAGGCAATAACTTCGCGAATCGATTTCTCCCCGCAGAAGATCATGCACAGACGGTCAAATCCGAATGCGATTCCGCCGTGAGGTGGTGCACCATATTGGAACGCACCCATCAGGAAGCCGAATTTTTCTTTTGCGTCCTCTTCGGTGAATCCGAGAGTTTTGAACATCTTAGCCTGCAACTCCGAATCATGAATTCTGATACTGCCACCGGCAATTTCATTCCCGTTGAGAACCAGATCGTAAGCCTGCGCTCTGACAGCAGCAGGATCGGTATCCATCAACGCCACATCTTCCATGTTGGGGGAAGTGAATGGATGATGCATTGCATAATATCTGTTGGTCTCTTCATCCCATTCGAACAGAGGGAAATCCTTAACCCACAAAAGTTTCGGTTCTGATTCCGCTGTGACGAGATTGAGTCTGCGTGACATCTCCAGACGAAGGTTGCCCATAAGTCCCAGGGTTTTGTATTTCCTGCCACTGAGGATAAGGATAAGATCGCCCGGTTTGGCGCCAAGTTCACTTACCATTGCCTCTTTCTCGGTATCGGTAAAGAACTTCATCGTCGGGGACTCAAGTCCATCTTCCTTTACACGAATCCAGATCAGTCCGCCTGCACCCTGTTTCTTAATGAAGTCAGTTAGCACATCAAGCTGATTTCTTGTGTAGTCACCGCATCCGGGAGCAACAAGTCCGGTTATGATTCCTTTTGACTCAATAGTGTCTTTGAAAACTCTGAATTCCGTGCCTGCAAACACTCCGTTGAGGGTTTTCATTTCAAGGTCGAAACGAAGATCAGGCTTATCGGAGCCGTATCTTGTCATAGCCTCTTCATAGGTGATTCTCGGAATCGGGGTTTCAAGCTCTCTCCCCCAGATCTCCTTGTAAAGCACTTTCATCAGTCTTTCAAAAGTCTCAAATACAAAATTTTGATTGATGAACGACATTTCAACATCTATCTGAGTAAACTCAAGCTGACGGTCGGCTCTCAAGTCTTCATCCCTGAAGCACTTTACAATCTGAAAATATCTGTCGTAACCTGCAACCATGAGAATTTGTTTGTACTGCTGAGGAGACTGTGGAAGAGCATAAAACTTCCCTTTGTGCAGACGGCTCGGCACAAGGAAATCTCTTGCCCCTTCCGGGGTTGATTTCATAAGTATCGGTGTTTCCACTTCCACAAAACTGTTTTCATCAAAAAACTTTCTTGTTACCTGATACATTTTGTGGCGAACAAGCATGTTTTTCTGCATGGCGGGACGGCGAAGATCGAGATAACGATACTTCAACCTCAATTCCTCATGAACATCAATGTCGTCTTCAACTGGAAATGGTGGTGTCTTCGCTCTGTTCAGAATCAGGAGGTTGTCAACCATTACATCGACAAATCCTGTTGGAAGTGCAGCGTTCTCTGTTCCTTCAGGTCTCTTACGAATGGTTCCCTCTATCGAGATCACATATTCCGATCTTAATTCTTTTGCGTGTGCATGTGCATCAGCGTTGAAAGTATGATCAAATACAACCTGGGTTATTCCGTATCGATCCCGCAGATCAATAAAAATTACTCCACCGAGGTCTCTTCTAACAGCCACCCAGCCGTTCAATACTACTTTCTCGCCTATATTGCTCTCCCGAAGCTCTCCGCAATTGTGTGTTCTTAACTTAAATTCCATCGGATATCGTTTACTCTTCTTTATTTCAAAAAAACTTGACTTTAAATTTACTTAATAATGAATTGATGTGAAAACATAAATTCGATGCCTGTACCGGATGCTGTTCAACTACGACACAGGTACATGATTAGTACACTCTGTCGCCCGAATAGATAAATCCCCGTTCTACACAGGTAATTCATGTTTACGATGCATCTGCTCCTTCATGAGAAGTACAACCAGACAGAGCACCCCGGCAACACCTCCCGAAATCAAAAACGGGAATTTTGACCCAAAGGCATCCCAGAGAACTCCTGTGGTTACGGAGCCCGCCATCACAGCAAAACTCTGCAACATCGTCAGCAACCCGATCGCAGATCCCCTCGACTCATCAGGAACGAGATCAGAAACCCATGCTTTTACTATCCCCTCTGTGGTTGCGGCGTATATTCCATAAAGGGTAAAAAGTCCAAAAATCACATAAATATTGGAAAGAAACGCAAATCCCGAATAAACGATCGCAAACAGAAACAGTCCTGTTGCAAAAACCTTTCTCTTACCAAGTTTATCGGAAATTATTCCTGCGGGATAGGAAAATGATGCATAGACCAGATTGTAGAAAATGTAGCCAATTATTGCCAGCAGTTCTGAATTTGACTCTTTTTGAGTCTTTAGAATAAGAAAGACATCACTGCTGTTTACAAAGGAAAAAAGAACAACAATTGCCAAAAGAAATTTGTATTGTGTACCCGCATTCTTCAGAAAAGCAAGGTAGTTTGATTTTGGTTTCGATTTCCCCTCAACAAACCTGTCTTTAACCAGCAGTGTGGAAACAACCGCAAAAACGGACGGAATAAACGCCACCAAAAAGACAAGTGTGTAGTTTTCGGGATAAAAATAGAGGAGAACCAGTGCAACAACAGGTCCCAATGCCGCTCCGAGAGTATCCATTCCGCGATGAAAACCAAAAACAGCCCCCGAATTCCCATCGGAATGACTTGCAAGAAGTGCATCACGGGGAGCAGTTCTGATCCCTTTCCCGATTCTGTCAGCAATTCGCGAACCAATCACAGTCCCGATACCGGGAATCAAACCGGGTAGCGGTTTTGCAACTGCCGACAATGAATATCCTATAGTCACAAAGATTGATCTTTTCCGTAGCCTGTCGGATAGCATCCCGAAATATCCCTTAAGGAATCCGGCAATCACCTCCGCAATCCCCTCGATAACACCAACCAAGGCCATCGAGGCACCGAGAGTTGCAGTCAAAAAAATCGGTGTTACGGGATACAGCATCTCACTCGCAATATCAGTGAAAAGACTCACCATCCCAAGTATCACCACCTGCCGCGAAATTGTTTTCTTCATTATTTCATTTTCTTCAAATTTTCAAACCTCAAACTTCAAATATTCAGCCATCGCAATTCAGCCCTCAGCCTTCAAATACTCAGCCATCGTTTAACATACTCTGCCGTATCAAACTTCCTTTTACATCCATTGTAGTTCATGTATCTGATCTTCCCGTAGACAGCTCGTTCAGTCCATGCGCGGTCATGAATTCCACCGATAGACCATGCAATGCCTGTATAACCGTTGGGGTCTCTGCCATCAAGTGAATATTTGTCGTTAAGATACACGGCTATTCTCATGGCTTCCTCAGGACTTTCACTCCATTCGAGAATCTTTTTTGCCCAGTACATCCGCATGTATCCGTGCATTTTCCCTTTTTTTACCATCTCCATTTGAGCTGCATTCCACAGGTCTTCGTGTGTTTTCGCTTCCTCAAATTCTGTTAGTGAATATACAAACTCCCTCTCATCGTTCCGGTGGGTGTTCAGGGTAAGCTTTCCCCAGTCCTTAAATCCCTCGAAGGAATCATACTTCGTGTTGTAGTAGCAAAAATTATCCGCCAGTTCTCTTCTTACAATCAATTCTTCAAGAAATGCATCTTTTGCTTCTGTTTTCTTTACCCTCATAAAAGCCTCGTAAGCTGCCCTTTGAGGAGCAAGTTTTCCGAAATGAAAATATGGTGAAAGGTCCGACTGATAATCTTCCGTTGGATCGTTTCTTTTGTCATCATAAAATTCTATCTTCCTGATCAGAAAGTTCTGTAATGCCTTCGTGGCTGATCCTGAACCGGGGTGAAAATGTTCCGACTCTTTCACCCCCCTGTTGATCACGAGAGATGAATTCACAGAATCCCAATCGACTCTTTCGGGATAACTCTCCTTGACGACAGGTTCGAAAAGTACCGGAAAATCGGTCAAAAGTTCGGGAAGAAGTCTGTGAATTTTAGGTCGCAAGGTGTATGCACCAAATTCCTCCTTGTTGCTGACATTGAGGACAGGAACAACATTATGTGCATCAACCTCATAGAAAGGAATATTGATCTGTTTGGCAACATCCCTTTTCCAGATTCTTTTGATCTTCAGCGGGTCGAAATCACAGATGAGAGCCGAAGCCCTGATTTCCTTCAAAAACTGCGGAAGTGTTGTCTCAGGGGATCCAAGGAGTACTTTAAATGGAATCAGATGATTCCTTAGAACTCTCTCCACTTCCATCAGCCCCTTGATCATGAAGTTATACTGTCTCTCTGTTGCCTCAAGGAAATTTGGTACAAGAGTAAAAACCACCATGAGGGGCATTTGCCGTCTGTTTGCCGTCTGAAGTGCAAAAAGAAGAGCCCAGTTGTCATCCGCCCTTTGGTCACGACTCATCCAGTAAACCACCACCCCGTTTCTGTTCGTCCCCTCCTGCAGAAGTCTTATTCTCCTCTCATCGACTACTATCTGTTTTTGCATTATAAGCTCCCGGAATCACCAAATTCCGCTGTCTTAAGATTTTTGACTAAATTTCGTTTTAATTTTCTGAAAAATTTCCCCAAAAATGCAACACTTTGAAGATAACTTTTGGCACTACCAAAATAACAAACTATTTTGTGAAAACATCCCTGTTGAAGAAATAATTTCTGCTGAAGACACTCCGGCTTACATTTACAGCAAAGCTTCGCTCGTTAAAAGATGCCGCGAGTTTGATGCCGCTTTCAAAAATGTACCTCACAAAGTCTTTTATGCAGTAAAATCAAACTCAAATATCAATGTAATCAGAATAATCTATAACGAAGGATTTGGTCTCGATGTGAACTCGGGCGGTGAATTCTATCGCGCCCTTAAAGCCGGTGCCCATCCAAGCCGGATGATAATGACCGGCGTCGGAAAAACTCTCGAAGAAATCCGCCTCGCAGTTGAGTCTGAAGTACTCATGATAAAAGCTGAATCGAAGCTTGAAGTGGAAATGATAAACGAAATTGCTGGCGAACTGGGGAAAAAGGCTTCGGTGGCATTGCGTGTAAATCCGGATATTGTTGTCCAGACACATCCAAATATCTCAACTGCTAAAAGCGGTGTAAAGTTTGGAATCGATCCGGGACCTGCAATGGATATTTTTCTGAATCATAAGAACTATCAAAACATCGAATTCACAGGAATTGATGTCCACCTTGGTTCACAGATCCTGTCGTTCGACCCTTACTTCGAGACTCTGAAAAAACTAAGGTTATTCATGAGTAAACTCGAAGATCGCGGTTTGAAATTAAAACACCTCGATCTCGGCGGAGGTTTCGGGTCACCCTACCACGGCGGGGATATCTTCCATATTAAAGAATTTGGAGAGCAGGTGGCTCCAATACTGAATGATTTTAACTGTGAAATATTCTTCGAACCGGGAAGATTCATCACATCAAACTGCGGAGCCCTTATCAGCAAAGTGCTCTACACAAAAGAAAGCGGAAATAAAAATATTCTCCTTCTCGACACTTCCATGACAGAAATTATCCGCCCGATTCTTTACCAAAGTTACCACGAAATCCTTCCGGTAGAACTTATTAACTCCCGTGAGCGTATAACATACGATGTTGTCGGACCGGTCTGCGAATCGAGTGATTATCTCGCCAAAGGAAGGGAACTGCAAAAAGGTGAACCGGGAGATCTCGTAGCAATAATGTCTGCAGGTGCATATGCTTCGGTAATGTCGTCAAATTACAATGTCAGAAGAAAACCACCTGAAATAATTGTGGATGGCAGTGCCTGGCATATAGCTCGCAGCCGTGAAACCTATGACCACCTCATCTATGATGAGAGAGTAATTGATGACTTGATCAAAATACCTTAATTCAGTTAATTGCGAACCAACAGTAGAAATTTAAACAACTCAAGAAGATTATGAAAAAAACACTCTTTGCCCTCTCCATACTGACCATTTTACTGACCTCCCAGGGTTGCCTCCTCGTCGAAAAAATGAGATATGAGATAACCATAAATAAAAATTCCGATACAACAGGCACCGCCACCCTCTTCGCAGACGGAATTTATTCAGATGCAACCGGCAACAAGGAGCTGGAACAGGATACTACAATTCTGTGGGATATCTACTTCCAGAGGGATGAATTTTTAGGATATATGGCAGAGACGGGAAAAAGACTCATCGGTGTAAACCTCGATGTAGTCAACAAAAAACTCTCGGGAAGTGTACAGTTTTCCTTCAATTCCATCCGCAATGTGGAAGCCATCCAGTTTGACGGTGAATACTATTACTATACCAACATCAGCAAAGATTCCATCGGTGTAACAAACGGTACCGTTATCAAAAAGCCGGAATACACCCGCATCATATGGCCCAAAGATGAGAAAAAACTCGAATTCGAACTCATCAGCAAAAAACCCCAAAACAAGCGGGACCTTGTACCATTTTTTAAGAAAAAAGTAAAGTAGTTATGAATTATGAGTTATGAGTTATTATTTAATTTTGGTTCTAACTCATAACTTATAACTCATAACTCATAATTAAAAATGCGTTTCCTCCAGGTATCTTTCCCGCTTCCGGTTGATTCTCTTTTTACCTACTCGGTTCCGGTAACGCTTTATGATGAAGTGGAGATCGGGAAACGGGTGGTTGCCCCTTTTGGTCAGAGAACTCTAACGGGATTTATTGTCGGGATGACGGATGACCCCCCCTTTGATGATCTGAGTAAAATCAAAAAAATTATTCGGGTACTCGACAAGCATCCCGTTTTTGACGAAAAAAAGTTGAAATTTTATCAGTGGCTCTCTTCTTTTTACATGAGTTCGCTCGGAGAGGCACTAAAACTTACCGACCCCTACGGCACTTCCATTCAGTCTGAAAAAATTGTTTACTCCGACCGTGAAACGATCGAGAAATTTATCGGAAATGAAAAAAACACCTCATCCACACGATACAAAGTGATGGATCTGCTTCTGAAGAAGGAGAAATATACCCTAAAACAACTCCAAAATCTGACGGGTGTGAAGTCGATAATCAATCCTTTGAAGAAAATGGAGCAGGAGGGAATTCTCACTATCGATGACGGACTAAGCAAGCCCAAGGTTAAAACCAAAACCGAACGGTATGTCAGACTTGCAAAATCACTTGAAGAGATATATTCGGTGATACCCGAAATCGAGAGACGCTCCCCTAAACAGGTTACTGTGCTTCTGAAGCTTGCATCTTTCAGAACGAAGGAAGCCCCCTCGGGAAAACTGCTAAAAGTGGTATCAGGCTCTTCAAGTTCCATAAACGGACTTGTGGAAAAAGGTCTTGTGGAGGTTTATGACAAGGTGGTTGACAGAGTTTACCACGAAACCTACAACGAGGAATTGAAGCAGTTCGATCTCTCACCGGACCAGGAAAAAGTGATCTCTGCCGTTTCTGTGCATATTACAAATAAAAGTTTCAAACCCTTTCTGCTTCATGGAGTAACGGGAAGCGGTAAAACCCAGGTTTATATCGAACTGATAAAGAAGACCATTGCAAAGGGGGAAAGTTGCCTCCTTCTCGTTCCTGAAATCTCGCTGACTCCTCAAATGACGGCGAGACTCGTTCAAAATTTCGGAGATAAGGTTGCAGTAATTCACAGCAGGGTCTCCCCGGGAGAGAGGCATGATGCATGGATGAGAATAGCATCGGGAAAGTGCAAGGTTGTCACAGGTGCGCGCTCGGCTCTGTTTGCACCGCTGAATGATATCGGCCTGATAATAGTGGATGAGGAACACGATTCCAGTTACAAACAGGAGGAAATACCCCCGAAATATCATGCCCGGGATGCTGCAGTGGTTCTCGCAAAGCACAATGACTGTCCAATTTTGATGGGCTCTGCCACCCCCTCCATCGAGTCGATGCATAATGCCCGTTCAGGCAAATACACACTTCTCGAACTCCCCGAAAGAGTTGATGGTGCTACACTTCCCGACTTAAAACTTGTAAACACCACCGAAATGAAGAAAAAAGGAGAGATGGAGAATGTCTTCTCGAAGCTCCTTCTGAGTAAAATCGATGAGAAAATCAAAAAGGGGGAAGGGGTTATTCTCCTCCAAAACAGACGGGGGTTTGCCACTCAGGTTTACTGTGTCGAGTGTGGCAACCTTGAAAAGTGTGACAACTGCTCTGTGGGAATGATCTACCACATAAAAACGAACAACATCAAATGTCACTATTGCAACTCCGTAAAACCAATGCCAAAAGCGTGCACAGTATGCGGCTCCCGAAATGTGAAACTATTTGGGACGGGCACTGAGAGAGTGGAAGATGAATTGCAGTCATATTTCCCCGATGCCCGGATTGAAAGAATTGACTCCGATACAATCTCGGAAAAAGGGAAACTTGGAGAGATTCTGAATAAATTCAGGGATGGTGAAATTGATGTGCTGGTAGGAACTCAGATGGTTTCGAAAGGACTTGATTTCCCCCGCGTTACCCTCGTCGGTGTGATTTCAGCGGAGGCTTCATTATGGATGCCCGATTTCAGAGCAGAGGAGAGAACTTTTCAGATGCTGACTCAGGTCAGCGGCAGGGCGGGCAGAAGCAACCTCCCCGGTGAAGTGATTATCCAGACTTATGATTCGAATCATCCCCTCCTTAAGCTGGTGTTGAATGGCGATTATCCGGGATTTTTTAACAGGGATGTGCAAAGTCGCGAATTCAGGCTCTATCCCCCGTTCTCAAACCTCTGCCTCGCCGAGACAAAGGATAAAGACCCGATAAAGGCAAGTAATGCCCTTATTGATTTGTACAAAGAGATGTTTAATTACAACAGAAATGTCTCAATTCTTCCCCCCTCTGCGGCAGTCCTCTCAAAACTGAAAAACGAGTTTCGCTTCCAGATGCTCATAAAAACTTCCAAAAAGGTCGATCCCTCTGCTTCAATCCTTAGAGAAACCATTACCAAAGCTCACGAAATCTGGCGGAAAAAATCAAAACACAAAGATATCAGAATTGTCTTTGATATGAATCCCTATTCAGTGGTTTAGGTGTCCGAAGCCTTTTTTATTGTGTAAGGAATTCTATCCCCCGGTTTCACGCCCACATTTCCCCTCTTGAAAATGACTACAGCATTCTGAAATCCGTCACTTTTACTGGTTATGGCAAACACCGAACATTTATTAAAAAATTTTCCCGCCAGAAAAGCTACAAACCAGTTTGGTCTGACATTGTCAAGAATAAACCAGTCAGAATCTCCACTCGTATTCTTTCTTATTTCTTCCACAAGGTTGAGCTTGTTCATAACTCCGGTTCCAAGATCACCGACATAGGAATATTGCAAAGTGAACAAAACTGCTTTTGGCGTATCCATCTTTCCCGGCATATCCTTGGGCAGGCTTAGTTCGACATCCTTCACCACCTCAAAGTAAATTTTTTCCTCGATGTCCCCCTCAATTATCTCACTAAAATCGGGGAATATAATTTTCATCAAATCAGAGAAACGGTCAACGGGTACTATTTTGATGTTATCAGGACGAAAATATTTGTCGAATTCGTTCTGTTTCGGAATATATAGAGTATCAACCTCAGGATATTCATTGATGAAGGCTTTAATCTTTTCAGTTAAACCGGATACTCTCTCAATCTTTCCATACTCATTTAATGCACCCGTAAAAGCCACATTTGCCGGAAGGGCTCTCTTAAAAACTGTAGAAAGGAGTGCCATAGCCATTGGAAGTTCGTGTGATCTTCCCTTTATTTTTATATCATCAACATATACATCAAACGCATCGAAGACTACAGGTTCGAAGTTGAATAAATGGCTCCTTGCAACAAAAAACTTTTTTTCTTTGATGATTTCATTTATCAAATTGGAAATCATTGTCAGAGCAGGACTTACAGATTTCCTTTCAATCTGTGACGGAGATGTTGCTTTCTGTGCAACTAATTTCATCCTGTAAGCTGCTCCTCCGGTTGTTTCGGAGAAGTAGGTTGCAAGGTATGTTTCGCCAATTTGAAGTGATTCAACCGGGCTGAACCGGCTGCAAATTTGAAGTTCAGATGTAACATCCTGGTCGGGATATACCATTTGCAGAAATCTCTTCTTGGTATCCTCTTTTAACCTGCGTCCACTGATTCCCGTTAAATATTCATCCCGGATTCGAAGGAAAAAATCCACCCTCTCTTCCTTGTCTTTTTGCTGGTACTCGGAGATTGCTACATCAAAACCATTGTTGTATTGTCTGAGTTTATTGATGATCCTGTTAATTTTACCGGACATTTGCTCTCTTATTTGAAATTGACAGGTAATTCAAACGCCTGACCGGCGAGTTTATAGGTTAGAACAAAACCATTTTTCATATTTTGAACTATATTTTCAGGAATCAGAAAATTAATCTGTCTGGAACCAAAATTTCCATCATGAAAATCAGAATAGCTCCCTTCACCGTCTCCGCTTGTTAGAGTGATTCTGACACCCGTCAAATCTCTGTCGTCCTCCAGATTTAATGCTGTGAAAACCATTACCGGCTCGGAGCTTATGGTGGCAAGAGCGATTGAAATGTTGTCGTGACTTTTCAGAAGAATTTTCTTGTTTTTCGCTCTGGGATTGAAATCCGGTCTCTCGGGTGTCATTGCCATCATCATCATATATTCAGGTTCCGGAGAGGCGAGAGCATTCTTCAGGAAACCCAGGAATTCCAGTAATGTTTTCTCTACAGTGTCAAAAACCGTTACCCTCTCCTCATCTTCAACCAGATCTGCAGCATGAAAAACTTCCTGAGCAAAGCTGAACAACTCTTCCCTGAGGTTTTCGTTGTATTCAAAGATTATGGGGTCGTAAGGATCGTTCCTGCCCTGGCGTGTGAAATTGGGAAGTGTCGCCAGCTCACCTTTGTTGTCGGTTTTGAGGAGGAAATCGGTGATATCTTTTTTAAGCTCGCCGTGATAAAGGTCGAGTCTTTCCTTCATGATGTTTGTAACCTGAAACGGAAGAACTACAGATTCGGAATAATAAACGAAATCTTCAGGAAGTATCACATCTGTTTCGGTTGCCATGTGAACCTTATGTGTTACCGGAACAACTCTTACATCTTTTCCTGTAATGGAGTCTTCTGGAGAAGACAAAACTACAAACCGGTATTCCTTGCCTGTAATTCCCCATATTTGTCCCGGTTTTATCTCATCAGGTTTTTCGTACACAGCCGCCCGGGCTTTTTCCACCATCTTTTTGAATTGCTCCAAATCAGGCATCACACTTTTTTGTTTGATCATCTTTTTCTCTTTTTTGTCCATATCAGACACTCCTTGCTTCACATTTCTGCAACAATAGCACAATTTTCATCAATTAATTCCCTGTAGATATACATGGTATTTATCCTTTAGTCTCACAGTCAGTTCATCCTGCAACAGGGCGAGCACGGTTTCCTCGCTGTAGTCCCATAATAGATCAGCAAGTTCTTTAGTCCAATCCTTTATGTGGCATCTCATCGCTCTGTTTGCCCGCTCGGATATGTAGTATTCAACATTTTTCTGAGTCATTCCTGCAATTTTTCCGATTTCTTTGCTGGTTTTGTTGCTCATCGATAAATAAAGGAGCTGCATAAAAACTTCTTCGCTCAATATTTTATCTGAATTGGCTTCTTGCTCAATTTCCGACATAACATTATCCATAAAATCTTTTATTTCAAGCTCCTTATCCGCCCAAAAATTTGTATCCTTTGCTTCATATTCCGGTGTTTCATTCTCCGGATCTTCGTCTCCGTCAATTCTAACCTCAGTGTTTTTTATGCCTCTTGAGTAATTAACCAACTGATTGAGCAATAATTGTTCTTCAACCGGTCCATTGATTAATGTCAGGAGTTCGAGAATGAACACTGCATCAAGTTTTGTGTCATCATCAGCGAGTTGCCAAATGTAACCATAAATGGATTCTTCACTGAGCCCAGGCTGATCGAACACATTATTCACACTGACCTTTGTATCATTAGAGTAAATTCTGCCCTCGTTTTCCAAACTTTGCAAAATTTTTGCATATTTTTTTCTTGTGGCAATCCGGTTTGCATCGGCTTTATCACCATAAAGGGGTTTTAAGGCGTTCGCTATAGTGATCCTCAGGTAAGCTTCAGGATCGTCGGGAGCTTCCTCTCCGCGGAAAGTAGTGAAAAGCGACTCGAGTACACCCGACATGGCATTCAAAACCTGCCATTCATCAAAATTAAAAAGTGTTTGCCTTGCTCTCTTCTCAAAAAAGCCTGTGAACCAAGCATAAGCCGCTGATATTTCGGCATATGTCAGCGAATCATCCTGTTTAAGCATTCTGAAAAATCTTTCTGCTTCGCTCATTTTATTCTTTTTCCCCATTTTCTTATCCGTCCAAATTGTTCATTTTATTTTTAAGTTCAGTTTTCTTTTGCTCCGAAATCTCGAATTTCTTTTCCACGAGTGTTGAATACTTAAAAAATTGTCGATACTTCAGGAGGATGTAGCATTTGCGGTCGATGCCGTCGTTGTCAGTGTCAAGAAAAACAGTCTCGGAGCGCTTGCGATGGAAACTCCCTGTACTGCAGGGGAACCAGCCGGTCAGGAACCGGTTGCTTTTGGTGGGTGGATTTCCGACGACACCGGGTCTGAATTCTTTATAAGTGTTTTCAGATCTGTCGCCGTCAAAAAGGACTTTACTGTCGTGTACAAGGTGGCCTGTACCGAACTGCTGAGATTCTATTTTTTGAATCGCTTCTTTGCTTGCATCAGGAGGATACCCGGGGTAAAATTTATTGTTCTTCCTGAATTTTTCGAATCCGGGGTAATCTTCTTCAATTCCGCGAAACTTCCCGGATCTTTTTTTCCTGTCGTCTTTAGTATTCATATTATGCCTGCCGGTAAAAAATTAACTGATTGTTTCCGCCCTCGGCGCTGCCAAAAAAGGCTGAAAACCGGTTAATAAAGTTATGAAATTTCGGAAAAAAACAGGTGAAATTTTTTATTTTTTTCTAATCGAGTGCATCACATTCCGAAGTGCGGTCATATTTCCGGCTATAATACCCCCAATGCTGTCGATTTCCTTCTTGTAGCCATAGACCGATTGCCCGCCAAAGATGATTTTAATGCTTTTGGGAAGAAGAATCCCCATTTTCTGGATATCAGAGGAGAGATATGGATCGTCATCCGGATAGACGATGCTCAATGCAATAGCCTTTGCATTTACCCGGAGTGCAGCGGCTGCTATATCTTCTGCGGGAAGGTTCGAACCCAGAAAAACGGTTTTCCATCCTTCAGATGAAGCCGCGAATGTGGTCATGAATGCACCGAGATCGTGCAACTGGTTTGCCGGAGAACAAACCACCATGACGGGGGCAGCAGAATGAATCGAGAAACCTGCCTGAATTCCTCTCAGAAATCTTTTTATCGTTTCAATTGCGAGATGCTCATGTGCCGGTCTTAGTTTACCAACCCGCCAAAGGTCACCTGTTTTATGCATGAGAGGAGTAATCACTTTGTCGAACAATTCCAGCAAGGTAAACTGAAGTGAGGATTTAATCAGCTCTGTTTCGAGTTTCTGTGAGTCGTATTCCTCAATCGCTTTCAGGCATCGTGTGATGATGTCTCCCTCACTTTTGGGCTCCACACCGGGGAGATGGTGGTGAAGCTCCGGCTGTCCCAGCATATCCTTGAGACGCGATATACCAAGGGAAGCCACATTCCCTATCGAGTAACCTTTTGAGGTGAGGAGCTTTAGCAATTTCAGCTTTTCGATCGCTTCTTCAGTATATACCCTCCTGTTCGTACCTGTTCTTGACGGAGTAATTGCAGAATACCTTTTTTCCCACGCCCTGATGAGATGGGACGAAAGGCCTGTAAGTTTTGCGACGACATTTATGGGGAATTCTAAAGTTTCTTTCATATCCTAAAATTAAGCATCTTTTCGCTAATAATCAAGTGTCGTTCAATTTTTGTCAATAATTATCTAACATTTGGAACTCTTTTTATTGCCACAAATGTTAAACAAGTACTTACTCCAACAGTGTTAATTATAGAATCTCTCCCGATGCTCCGGCAGTAATGTAAAGATGGATATACTGTGAACGAATTGCTGTGAATTGCCTGTGTGCCGGAGTATCAATAAAGATTTGTTGGCTCCGAAGTGATGTGTGAAATGTTAGAGAGGCTGATTTCCGAAAGGTTATCAGCCTCTTTTTTATTGGCTAAAGCTGAGTGTATCTACCCTTGGGGATCTTGAAAAGACTGCCTCCGGCAGAGAGGGAAATAATGAAAACGATCGCCATGATCACAATCCCCACTATGATCGATATTTTCATCCATTTGAAGTAGTTTCCGAGATTTTCGATGGCTCTGTATTCTTCAGCCTCATCCCCGTAAGTTGCATAATTTTGGAAATGGTTTCCCGCATCCTTTGCCTTCATCCCGGTAATAATCGTAAGAACTCCTGAAGGAATTCCGTACAGCGAAAGACAGTTGAGAACACCGATGATGATATTAAGAATACCGACAAATTTGGCATCGGAACCAAGCTTTGTGATAATGTTCTTTTCGTAGTAGTTGTTTTCCATGTTAGTGTACTCCCGATCTTGAAATACTCGAAATCATTGCTGCAAAGACGAATACAAAAATCAGAATTGCAAGAATCGCAACTACAATTCCGACTATAAACAAAACCTTCAATATGAAAAAATGCTTCTGATAGTTCTCATAGGCATTCGTTTTTATCACATTGTCGTTTGTCATCATAAATTGTTCGATTTGTGCTCCGGCATCCTTGGCTCTGATTCCGGCAAATAAATATGGAAGACCAAACGGTATCCCGAAAAGTGTAAGACAAACCAACCCGCCGACAACCATCATGAAAATTCCCACGAATTTCGAGTCGGCTGCCAGCTTTGACATCATACTGTTCATTATAAAATCATTCTGCATAGCACAGTCCTGATCTGTTTTGTAAATATGAAATTTAACCGGTGTGGCATTTCGCTAATATCGCAAATCCACAATGGAATTTCCAAATATTTTACGAGAATTACAAATGAATCGGGTATTTTTTTATCAGGGAATTTTTTATCCCGGAGGGGTTGAGTTTTCAGGGATTAAATTGTATCCACTGAAAAGACAACCCCTCTGCACGGGGAAAGGAAATCTCTATCCGATAATATCTTTTCTGAGATATGGTCTTAGAGCTTCGGGAACATTGAGTTTGCCGTCAGGTCTGAGATTGTTTTCGAGAAGTGAAACCATCAACCGGCTGGTGGCAAGCCCTGAACCGTTCAATGTATGAATGAACTCAAGCTTTTTATCCTCCGAACGGCGATATTTTATGTTTGCTCTCCGGGCTTGAAAATCTTCAAAGTTACTGCAGGAAGAGGCTTCGAGCCATTTCTTTTCAGCGGGTGACCACACTTCGATGTCATAGCATTTCGCTGCCGAAAAACTTAAATCTCCGGTACAAAGCATCAGAACTCTGTATGGAATATTCAAGGCTTTCAGAATATCTTCGGCATCATTCACAAGTTTTTCAAGTTCATCGTAAGAACCTTCAGGTTTTGCGAACTTCACCATCTCTACCTTATTAAACTGGTGAACTCTTAAAAATCCCTTGGTATCCTTGCCATAAGAACCCGCTTCCCGTCTGAAACAGGGGGAGTATCCGCAGTATTTTATCGGAAGTGAGGACTCATCAAGAACCTCGCTTCTGTAAATATTGGTAATCGGCACCTCCGCAGTCGGAATAAGATACATCCCGTCTCTTTCACAGGTGTACATATCCTCTTCCATTTTCGGAATCTGTCCCGTCCCTTTCATCGAATCACGATTCACTATAAAGGGGGTCATCACTTCCTGATATCCGTGATGCTCAAGATGGAAATCGAGGAAAAAGTTGAAAAGTGCTCTCTCAAGAGTGGCTCCGTCTCCCATGTAGAGGGGGAAACCGGAACCTGAAATCTTTGTTCCCCTCTCAAAATCGAGGATTTTCAGATTTTTGCCAATCTGAAGATGGTCGGGAACCACGGTCGGGTCATCAAGATTATATCCATCGGGAAGCCATCTTCTCACTTCAACATTATCAGCGGCAGATTTTCCGACGGGTACTGATGAATGCGGCAGGTTGGGAATGTAAGCGAGTATGTTGTTCAAATCCGCTTCCACTACTGCAAGCTCTTCGTTATACTTTTTTATATCCTCTCCGACACCTTTCATCTCCTCTATGAGGGAAGTGGCATCTTCCTTGGCTTTTTTAAGCCTTGCCACCTCGTCGCTTACCCTGTTCCTCTTCGACTTCAGATCATCGGCGATAACGAGAATTTCTCTCCTCTTTTTGTCGAGTTCGAGTACTTCATCAATTCTGTTTTTTTCATTTTTGTTTTCGATTCCCTGTCTTACAACATCGGGATTCTCTCTTATAAATTTTAAGTCTAACATTTTATGCCTGTTTTACTATTACATTCAAAATTTTGTTTTTAACAAAGATTACTTTAATGATCTCTTTTCCTTCAATGAACTTGCCAGTTTTGGGGTCATTTTTTGCCGCATCAAAAACAGATTCCTGATCTGAATCGACGGGCATGTCAACAGTTCCTCTCATCTTGCCCGAGACCTGAACAGCAATCGTGACGGAGTCAACCGTCAAAGCTGCAGGATCGGGGGTGAACTGATCGGGTTCCTCAAACAGCGACTTTTCCCGTCCCAAAATGCTTGCAATTTCCTCGGCAAGATGTGGTGCCAGTGGAGCCAGCATCGAAGCAACCCTCAAGAGAGTGTATGTCTGAATTCCGGCTCTGCAGGCTGCAAGATTCTTTCCGAGTTCATTGCTCAGTTCCATCATCGAGGCAATTGCCGTATTGAATTTCAGATGTTCCATCTCATGTTGATATTTCGCGAGGGTTTTGTTCACATATCTGTAAACCGATTTTTCTTCACTGCTCAAATCTGCAAGATCATATTTTTCTTCGGATTTATGTTTTGTAAACCATCCTGCATAGGTCTGAGCCATGTCATAAAGTCTCTGGGCAAACCGTTCAGTGCCGGTAATTCCTGAATCACTCCAGTCACCACCAAGTTCATATGGTCCCATGAACATCAGGTATAGACGGAAAACATCAGATCCGTATTTGTCGATGTATGGCTCGGGATTTACGACATTCCCTTTCGATTTCGACATCTTGGCACCCTGATTGGTGATTGTCCCCTGATGCACAAGCCTCATGAACGGTTCGGGAGTTTTGACAAGACCAATATCCATCAAAAATTTGTGGACAAAACGGGCATACAGCAGATGCATCACCGAGTGTTCCCTGCCCCCAATATACATGTCAACGGGTGACCATTTATCGGTAAGCGAAGTGTCGATCATCCCGTCCTTAAATTTCGGATTCAGATAACGGAGGTAGTACCAGGAGGAATCCACAAATGTATCCATCGTGTCGGGGTCTCTTTCAGCAGGACCGCCGCACTTCGGACAGGTTGTGTTCATAAATCCTGCGTGTCTCCTCAAGGGTGAATCACCCTGAAGTTTAAACTCCACATCGTAGGGAAGTGTAACCGGAAGCTGCTCTTCGGGAACAGGAACCTCGCCGCATGTATTACAGTAAACCACGGGGATCGGCGTTCCCCAATACCTCTGACGGGAAATCAGCCAGTCCCTCAGTCTGTAGTTAACTTTGGCACATCCGTTCCCTGTTTTTTCAAGTTCCTTTATAACCGCTTCTTTACCGGCAATTGAGTTTAATCCCGTAAATTTACCCGAATTTACCATTGTTCCTGCCTCGGTAAATGCCTCGGCAAGTTCATCCTCGAGATTGGTACCTTCCTGAAGAATCACTTTTCCGATTGGAAGGTTAAACTTCTTCGCAAATTCAAAATCTCTCTCATCATGTCCGGGAACAGCCATTACACAGCCTGTTCCATAGGTTACGAGGACATAATCACCGATCCAGACGGGAACCGATTCACCGTTGACCGGATTAACCGCATAAGAACCCGTGAACACACCCGATTTCTCTTTTGTCGTCGATTGTCTGTCAATATCGGTCAGATATGCGGTTTGTTCAACATATTTTTCAACAGACGATTTGTATTCGGGCTTCGTGAGTTTTGCTACAAGCGGATGCTCGGGAGCCAGGGTTACATAGGTAACACCAAAAAGTGTGTCAGGTCGGGTGGTAAAAACTTTTATTACCTCTTCACTTCCTTCCACCTTAAATTCGACTTCAGCACCCACACTTCTGCCAATCCAGTTACGCTGTTTGGTCTTTGTCTCTTCGGGCCAGTCAATCAGATCAAGATCTTCAAGCAGTCTGTCGGCATAGGCTGTGGTCTTAAAGAACCACTGTACAAGGTTTTTTTGAATAACGGGACTTCCGCATCTCTCACAGCTTCCATCCCCGAGTACCTGTTCATTAGCCAAAACTGTCTGGCACGAAGTACACCAGTTTACGGGTGATTTTTTGCGGTATGCGAGTCCTTTTTTGTAGAGTTGAAGAAAAAGCCACTGATTCCATTTGTAATAATCGGGATCACATGTCATCAATTCACTGTTTGAATCATACATGCAGCCGATTCTTTTGAGCTGGGCTCTGATATCTTCTATGTTTTTCAGGGTGCTGTCCAACGGATGAACACCCGTCTTTATTGCGTAGTTTTCGGCTGGAAGACCAAATGCATCGTAACCGAACGGTTCGTAAACATTATATCCCATCAATTTTCTGAATCGTGCCCATGTGTCAGCGGGACCATAATTGTACCAGTGCCCGCAGTGAAGTTTTGCCCCTGAAGGGTAAATAAACATTACCAGGGAGTAAAGCTTTTTGGCAGGATCGTTCAGATCAGTCTTGTAAACCCCGTGCTCGTCCCAGTATTTTTGCCATTTCGGCTCGATTTCGCTTGCTTGATATTTCATACTTATAAAGTCTTAATATTTTAAATATTTCAAACTTTAAAAATAGGAATATTTGGGGAATTGGGAGGCAGTTCCTGAGTGACTTGAGTACCTGAGTACTTGAGTGCTTTTATCACTTAAAGAATATACGGTTCCGAAGCTCCCGGGTTCTAAAAAAAGGTTGCCCGTTAAGAGACAGCCTTATAAATTAGAAACAGATTGTACCGGTGACCAAAGTGAAGTCATTCCTTCACAATCATCAGGAGTGCGGCATCCCCTCCTGAAAGTAGTAATTTCACATAATCTGAACTGCCGGTCCTGTCCTGCGAAAATCGACCGGGTACCGTGTTTTGTGAATCAGACAAGTTCAGAATTTTAAATCTTTTGAATGGAACACTCTCCACATCGATAAATACCTTTACTTCCCTGACCGCATGAGTAGTCGGATCACGGTCAGTATCGTCACAAAATTTATTCACAACATAAAGAAGTAAAGTGTCAGGCGAAAAAGTCCTTTCCTTGCCGCTCAGTCCGTTGGTATAACCAAACAGTCCTGCTTCCATATAAGGTATTGAGTCGGGAATATCTTTGTCAAGAAGTCTGCTGCTGATCGAACTGATCCATTTTCTTCCTCTATCGAGACGATATTTCCCGCCATTCTGATCTGATGTAAACCCGTTCAGCCAATTGCCTCGCAAAATGTATTTTTCTATCGATTTGATGGTGGTTATGGTTTCTTTCACTGCCCGGTATCTGTCATTTCCTGTTTGTTCCGCATAGCCTCTTGAGAAACAGACTTCCTTGCTGTCATCATCATATTTTCTCCCGGCATCGTCAAAGATTCCGTAAGTTGCAAGCACTTCACTCCCTTCCACGAGAGGTTGTCTGAACATCGGGATCATTGTCGGTACCATATAATACATGAAACCTTTTGCTCCATAAGCTATTGCGAGATTACTCATCGCCTTTACTTCCTCCGGTGTCGGTGCCCGAAGTTCACCAAATTTAGGTTTGTAAGAGTATTTCCCGTTACCGTCGTATCTTATGGTCTGAGATGCAGCCACTTGTATGGTGTGAAACAAGGGGATGTCATCCCCCGGGATTCCTGATGTGTAATTTTGGGATGCTTCTATTGCGGAAAGATAGCCCATGTGTTGGATCATGTCGCGGTCGTGACCCGGATATTTAAGTACAGGTTCACCTTTGTGGCAGATCATCTCATCAAAAGCCCTCTGAAGTCTTGCCTGATCATCGTATCCTTTTGGAATCTCCCTGATCAGGGGATAGAAATCATAGAGGAGATAATTTTTATAGAACTGTTCACCTTTGGACATTTCCCTGTCGAAAGCAAGATTCCAGTTCCAGGCACCTCCTGTTGCACCATTAATATCAAGTCTTTCCCTGTTCGTTCCCCTTCTCAACATTTTCTGATAATCCCCCCGGATCTTCGTCGTAAGCATGTATGGTTCATCATAATATGCCGATTCAAAAAGAGGATTATCGATGTATTTACCGGTTTTTGAATTGATCGCAGACTCAATCTCCGAGCGAAGTTTCCCGTTTGAATAGAACTCCCTGAAATCCTCATCACAAATGGCGATCCTGTCTATACTCACACCGATGTTGTTCTCGAAATACAGAGCGATCTCCATCTCCTTCCCCACCTGATTGAACGCATCACTTCGTCGAAAAAGAGGATGAGTAACTTCGATCCAGTGGTAGCCATCTCCCTTAAAATCCTTCACGGTTACAGGAATTTGAAAGACCACATCGGGCAGTAAAGAGTCTCTTAAAGTGGCAGGATCTTCAAAATTCAATTGCTTTCCGAAATGATCTTCGGGATTCATTTCATAAGTATATGGTTTAATTCTTATCCGGACAGTAAGCACGGGAGTGGAAGCGGGAAGGTTATTTTCGTCTGTTTTTGCCTTTATCCACATAAAGTGCTGCCTGTTTCGTGTAAACATCATCCGGTTAATAATCCCGTAAACCAGGTAATATCCGCCTCCGGCTGACACTTCTCCTCTTCTGATTTTTATTTTTTTCCCGCCGGTGTCAAGGTCATCAGATGCCCTGCCGCCCGTTTTACCCGTGACCCACTTGGGAATCATATTGGGAGCAACATTCATCCACCAGACGCTGCTCGTGTCTCCCCCGGCAACTCCGAAGCCATAATTATTCTCTTTTGTAAGTGAAGAGCCGGTAAACGACGACGATTCCCCGATCTCAAAGGCATTCTCAATCGTATCGAGTCCCTGAGCGAGGAGATATCTCCCGGGATTGTTTGTTCCCTCGACCGGCAGACTTTCTATTTCCGACCATTCGATGTGACGGTCGTAGATTTTCAGTCCCGGATTTACGAGGGTATCTGAAGTGTAATCATCAAGAAATGTAACACAATGCGTAATTCCGGCTGCTTTCATCATCTCATATACAGGCTTAACTCTTTGCAGTACATTGTTTTCTTTGTCACTCCACGCTTCAACACCAAATTTGGCATTTATGTACTGGTCAAAAAAACTGATGTGCAGGAAGTAATCGATTCCCGGCCTGTTCTGTGACAAGGCTGAAAACGAGAGCAAAACTGACAGAATTAAGAATTTGGTGTTATTCATTTTATTAGACTTTTTGATTTTGTTGAGACCAAACAGGTCTTAATTAATACGGCAGATACCTGAAAAAAAAGCTGCCACCATTTCTGATGACAGCTTTTAGAAATATTCTTATCTACTTGAGCAACTGTAGTTTTACCCTCTCCTTCTTCACTTCTGAACCTGTCTTGAGGGTTATCTCTGCAAAATAGATTCCCGAGGCAGCGTTTTTCGAACCGAGGTTTATCTCTTGTTCATAACTTCCGGGATGTCGCTCTCCAAGTTCCCGTCTTTCAATCAGCTCTCCTGATACACTGACTATTGAAAGTGTCACGAAGCCCGTAGTCGTAAGAGTATACTTCATCTTTGTTGTTGGATTAAACGGGTTGGGGTACGCTTCCAACTTCAAAGATGAAGGAACTGAAGAGGGATTATTATCCTGAACAGATACCAGATTCCTGTCTCCCGCCACTATTACTGCATAGCCGTATCCCGTAGAATTACCGTCATAATCATATACAAGTGCTAAATCATCAACTCCATCTCCTGTTACATCTCCCACAAATCCCC